>JBDKVE010000278.1:0-21663 GCA_039679345.1 Anaerohalosphaeraceae bacterium | reverse complement strand
ACTATCTTGCGGATAAAATCATGGATAATATCCATAATACGCCGCTGGGAAGACTGCTGGGAATTATCGCAGCTATGCCTGAAATTCGCCAGGAAAAGGTGGAACAGGGCAGACGGATTTGTCGTCGAAAAGATGCCGAATTGGACGACCAGTTGGACGCTGCAATGGATCGTGTGCTGGAAGAACTCCTGCACGAGATTTAATCTGCTTTTGAGCAGATTGCGTCAGATGCAATGCAAAAGCTCCTTAAGGAGCTTTTTTTATGCGCATAGGAAAAATACCTATTTTTGAATCCGCTTTTTACCTACTAAAATAGAGCCCCTTTTGGAAAAGAAGGTTCTTATCCCCCTCAAGCCCCTCCAGAAAATTGTACATCACGACAGCCTAATCGTCGGGTGTATCCATTTCAACCGGCTTATAACCCGGCTGCTTGGACTTTTCGACTTCTTCGTGGAAGGCCAGGACAATCGTCTCCTGAATTTTCTTGCGGCAACTGGCATTGATGGGATGGGCGATGTCGGCATGGAGCTTCATGCGTCCATCCATGTCCTGCCTGGCTCGGTTTTCGGGGAGTTTCCCGCCGCAGTGGTTGCAAAATTTGGCCCGGAGATGATTTTTACCGCCGCATTTGCTGCAATGGTCACTCATTTTGCGTGACGGCATGGCCACAAAAAGTCCGCCGGCGCCCTCGATGATTTTGATGTCGCGGACAACAAACTCGTTGTCCAGCGTCATCGAGCAGAAGGCTTTTAGCCGGTCATCCTGATTGGCTACGAGCTTGACTCTGACTTCGCTGATTTCCATTGTCTGCCTCTCGTAAAACTTACCATCTATTGTTGTGTACGATCCTGCTTACGCAGTTGAAATTGGTTTTTAGAGTATCGCAGCAACGTTGGATGATCGAGCTGTCTTGTGTATCAAGCAGGCAATACATCGCACTACCGCTGCCACTGAGACAAACTTTTCTACCGGTGAGCCTTTCGGCCTTTTCATGGATGGCCGCAAGGTCCGGGTGTAATCGGAAACAGCTTTCCTGAAGCATATTTGCGCACATTTTTGCAGCAAAATCAACTCTATTTTTATCAAGATATTCATTTATTTGGCTTGCCCACAGGGAATATCGCTGGGAATCGTGAACATAATTTCCGTAAACCTTTTTGGTGGATGTATTTACATTTGGGACAATCAAAATGGCCTCAAACGGATAAGCGACAGGGATAGGTGAGATTTTTTCGCCCCGGCCGGTACAAAAAGCCAATGGGCCTTCCAGGAAAAAATTGACATCGCTGCCCAGCGAGGCGGCGATGGCGTGGATATCGGCATGGGAGACCTTGAGGTCGGCAAAGCGATTCAGGCCTAATAATGTGGATGCGGCGTCGGAGCTGCCGCTGCCAAGGCCCGTACCGGCAGGGATATTTTTGGTCAGGGTAATCCTGACGGACAGGTCTTTTTGGGCCTTCTCCAGCAGCAGACGGGCCGCACGCCAGACCAGATTATCGGGGCCATCGGGAGCCCAGAACGGGCCTGTGCAGACCAGTTCGATGCCGGGGGCGGTGCCCCATTGAAAATCAATCTGGTCGTAATAGTCGATTTTGGCCATGACCGATTCCAATTCGTGGTAGCCATCGGGCCGTTTGCCGGTAATCAACAGGGTCAGGTTGATTTTGGCGGGGGCCAGTATGGTCAGGCCATTGGCAGTCTGGTGAAATTGTTCCATATATTATTTCCTGTATCTGTATTCTGTCAATTGACTTATGGAGTCATACTATATATGATTCAGGACAAAAGAAAAAGTATTTTCAGGAGACTGCATGGAATCAACACAAACACAACCGGTGACCTGGTGGCACTGGCATCGACGGCTTTACAACTGGGTGGTCCATTTTGCCAATACTCCGCACGGGGAGCAGGCCTTATTTTTGCTCAGCTTTGCCGAGTCCAGCTTTTTCCCTGTACCGCCGGATGTGCTGCTGATGCCGCTGGCACTGGGGGCGCCAAAGAAATGGTTTCGCTTTGCCATGACCTGTTCAATTGCCTCGGTATTCGGGGGGATCCTGGGATACTGCATCGGGATGTTTCTCTGGCAGCAGATTGGAACGTGGGTGCTCGCCCATCTGGGGGGTATCGGCATGACACAGGCCAATTTTGACCTGTTCCAGAAGTGGTATGATGATTATGATTTCTGGATTGTGTTTACCTGCGGCTTTACCCCCCTGCCCTATAAGGTCTGTACGATTACGGCAGGGATTGCCAAAATCAATTTTCTGGGTTTTGTGATTGCCTCGGTACTCAGTCGGTCGGCACGGTTTTTCCTTGTGGCGGGTCTGTTTGGCTGGAAAGGCGAAAAGATGCGGCCGTTTATCGAGAAGTATTTCAACTGGCTGAGTCTGGCATTTATGATTCTGCTGATTGGCGGATTTATGGCGATCAAGTGGATAAAGCATTGATAGTTCGTAGTTCATGGTTCGGAGTTCGGAGAATAAAAAAGAGGTTTTTATGAATGAAGAACAGAAACAGGTTATGCTGCGGACGGCCAAGCGGACGGTTGAGGCGGTGGTCAATCACCGGCCCGCTCCCCTGCCGGAAAAGACCAGCGACCCGGCCCTGCTGGCTCATCAGGGATGTTTTGTGACGCTTAAAAACGGCGACGACCTGCGGGGATGCATCGGCAACTTTGAAGGCTATAAGCCGCTGATTGAGATGGTGCGGGAGATGGCCGAGTCGTCGTCGAGACGCGATCCGCGATTCCGACATAATCCCATCCGGCCGGCGGAACTGCCGCGATTGGATATTGAGATTTCGGTACTGTCGCCGATGGTCAAAACCAGTGACCCGCTGAGCCTGGAACTGGGCAAGCACGGCATTTTTATTTCGAGCGGATACAACAGCGGATGCTTTCTGCCGCAGGTGGCAACGGAGACGGGCTGGACGAAGGAGGAATTTCTGGGTTACTGCTGTGCGCATAAGGCGGGGCTGGACTGGGACGCGTGGAAGCAGCCTGGGGTGGAGGTGTATCTGTTTACGGCGGAGGTTTTTGGTGCGGGGTGGAATGAGATAAAGGCATAAGGCAATGCACTTTGGCTTTGCACGAAATTTTTACCGTCTGTTTATCAGGAGAGACTTAAGATGGCAATTGTTAATAATGTATCATCGGCCGCTTTACCCCAGAACAAGGGGAGTTTTGAGTTGACTTACTGGCGGAATTGCAAGGCCAAGGAAGGCACTCTGTCCAACAACCATTATCAGTATTTTTATACCGAGCATTTCGGATTTCCGCCGGATTTCTACGCGGGCAAACGGATTCTGGATATCGGGTGCGGGCCGCGAGGCAGCCTCGAATGGGCCACAATGGCCCAATGCCGTGTTGGTCTGGACCCACTGGCGGGGTACTACAGCGAGCTGGGGATCAACACTCATCAGATGCTTTACGTGGCCGCCCCATCGGAGGCGATTCCGTTCCCATCCGATTATTTCGATGTGGTCTGTTCATTCAATTCTCTGGACCATGTTGACAACCTGGATAAGGCTATCGCCGAAATGATTCGCGTGATCAGGCCATCGGGGGTATTTTTACTTTTAACGGATCTGAATCATAATCCAACGCCAACTGAACCTATCACCTTTTCCTGGGATATCGTGAATCGCTTCAAGGGCGGCCTTACGCTGCTGATGGAACGGCATTTTGAGAAATCGGCACCGGGCATGTATGAAAGCATTCGCCGGGCCGTTCCTTATAACAAATCCAATCCGGCACGGCGGTATGGTGTGCTGTCGGCGATGTTCAGGAAATAAATTGGACAACCGCTGAATAAGAAGGAAATTGTGATGAATACAGCGTTACCCACCCAGAAGGTCAAGCCGCTCCTGTGCAAAAGTGCGATTGCTGCATTGGTGCTGTTTTGTGTGCCTGTTGTCACCATTGCATTGGCCTGTTTTCTGAATTTGACAGGAATTGATTTAGAGCAACCCGTTTTAGAATATTTCTTTGATACACTGGGATTTTTATCCTCGGTCTTTTTTCTTGCTTCTACCGTAATTGGGCTTTTTGCACTGTTTCGCATAAAAACATCCGCCACGCCGATTCGAGGTGAGAATATAGCTAAAAGTGTTGTTATTGCCTCAACTGCACTGGGACTTATTTTATTTAGCCTGCCCTATTCCGGCCGTATCAAACCTGTGACCCTTCGGGTCATTTGCGGAACCAATCTTAAGGGATTAGCGAATGCAATTATGATCTATACCAATGATCATGATGATGCATTGCCGGGAGAATCCTGGTGCGACCATCTTATTGAATATGCGGATATATCACCCCAAAGTCTTATCTGCCCGGCATCGGATTTGATTGAAGGGGAATGTTCTTATGCAATTAATAAACATATCCTAAAGTATAAATTAAGTGAATTGCCCCCGGATATTGTTCTGTTATTTGAAACCAGGACCTGTCGAGATTCGTCCAAGAAGGGATTGCTCAAAGATAGACCGGGATATCTCTCATACCCGGTCATGAAATATATATTTTCCGGCGACGAATTGGTGTCGCTTGAATACTGGAATCAGGCGGCAGGGCCAGAGGCCATGTCCACCGCCAATCATCAATATAAAGGGTGCAATGTGCTATTTGCTGGCGGACAATTCAAATACATTATTTATGATGAATTATCCAGTCTCAAATGGAGTATAGATGAGCCGGGTCTGCACTGGACGCCAGAGGCAATCCCTGAAAAGATAAAAAACAATCGTTTAATATATCATTTGGCATGGCTGATTCTGGTTGGGTGCATCGCGTTGAGTCTGTTTTCTTTAAAAAAAGAACAACTCCGGTTTGGTTTTTTATCATGGCTGAGCTTTTCCATCGTTGAGATGATTGCAGGACAATGGTTTGAGGCAGCGGTTTACTCGCTTGATTTTCCATTATTTGGTTATAAAGCTGGATTTGTATGGGGCGGTATTGCGGGACTTGTTTTTACGATTGGATTAATCAGACTGGCTGGATCAAAATCCAATTATCGTCAATATACTTTGTTTTGGGGTATTCTGCTGGGGATTGGCTGCGGTTTTCTGATTAATTTTACCTTGATTGTGTTCCACAATCATTTCGATATAGGATCTTTTGGATTAGCGGGATACGGCGGTCTGGCCGTGGGAGCACCGATGGGGATTCTTCTTGGCAATGTATATGATCCGAAGAAAGGAAATGCAAAACTGCAAGAAGGAGAGGTCGGTTGAGTAAACGTTATTCTATAATGGCAATTAAATCTCCGTCGCTTGCGCTCCGGGCTACTGTTGGCCTAATTAAAATCCCGACGCTTGCGCTATGGGATGCTGTTTGTAAAAGAGAAACCTTTGATGAGAGGAACTTGATATGAAAAAACGGATGTACTTATCGATGCTATTATGCGTACTGGCGGGAATGTCTGGGGCGGGGATTGTGCCGGGACGACTGCGATGCGAACTGCGGGACAATCCGCTGGGGATAGACACTGCCAAACCGCGGCTGTCATGGGAGATGACCTCCGAGCAGCGCGGGCAGGTTCAGACGGCCTGGCAGGTGCTCGCGGCGGCCAGTGCTGAGACACTCGGCCAGGATAAAGGCAACCTGTGGGATTCGGGTAAACGCGAAGGTGATCAGGTGGCGGGGATTGTCTATAACGGCAAAACGCTTACGTTTGGTCAGCGGTGTTACTGGAAGGTTCGCATCTGGGACCGGGATGGCAAGGCGTCGGACTGGAGCAAGGCGGCCTTTTGGGAGATGGGGCCCGGCAGCGACAAAGACTGGCAGGCCAAGTGGATTACCGACGGCAAGCCCCTGCCGGCCAGCGATGCGGATTTTTATCGCGAAGACCCGGCGCCGGTGTTCCGCAAGGCTTTTGAGCTGGACGGCGCGGTTAAACAGGCCCGGTTGTATATCAGCGGGATAGGATATTTTGAGGCGACAATGAACGGAACCAAAGTCGGGGACCATCAGCTTGACCCGGGATGGACGATGTATGCCAAGCGGGTGCCGTATTGCAGTTTTGACGTGACCGGGTTGCTCAAGGCAGGCCGGAATGATTTGTCGGCCATGGTTGGCAATGGATGGTTTAATCCCCTGCCGCTGAAGATGTGGGGGTCGATTAACCTGCGGGACCGGCTGTATGTGGGGCGTCCGCGGCTGATCGCCCGGCTGGATGTGGAACTAGCCGATGGGGCAAAGCAGTCGATTGTTACCGATGAGACGTGGCAGGTGGCCGAGGGGCCGATACGATTCAACAGTGTTTATCTGGGCGAGATTTATGATGCCCGGCGTGAAGTGATTGCCGAGGATGACTGGCGGAAAGCGACCATTGCGGAACAGCCAGTCGGGGTGCTGGTCAGTCAGCATCAGCCGCCGATACGGATTCGCAGTACCGTCAAGCCAGTGACGATTACTGAGCCGGAGCCGGGGGTAAGCATTTTTGACATGGGGGTCAATTTCGCGGGCAATATTGAACTGCGAGGGGAATTCCCGGCCGGAACGAAGCTGGTGCTGCGGTATGGAGAATTGCTGTATCCGGATGGAAAACTGAACCCGATGACCAGTGTCTGCGGGCAGATCAAGGGGGCGGCGGATTCTAAAGCAGATCCAACTATTCAGGCTCCGCCGGTGGTGGCTTGGCAGACGGATACGTATATCGCTCGCGGGAATGGGATTGAGCGGTGGATGCCGCGATTTACCTTCCGCGGTTTCCGGTATGTGGAGGTTCGCGGGCTGACCAAGCCGGCCGCGAAACATTTGATTACGGGATTTGCGATGGCCTCCGATGTGGGCGAGGCGGGTGAATTTTCCTGTTCGAACGAGTATCTGAACCGCATGGAAGCCATGTGTCGGCGGACGTTTTTGAGCAATCTGTTCAGTGTGCAATCCGACTGCCCGCACCGCGAACGCTTTGCTTATGGCGGAGATATCATCGCGACCTGCGAGGCGCTGATGATGAATTTCGATATGGCGGCGTTTTATGAAAAGACGCTGACGGACTTTGTCGATAGCGCCACGCCGGATGGGCGATTTCTCGATACAGCTCCCTCGACGGGGATTGACTACTGCGGGCTGGCGTGGGCGATGGCGCATCCGTATCTGGTAGAAACGCTGTATCGATATTACGGCGACCGGGGAGTCGTGGAACAACATTACGCGGCTGCGGTTCGCTGGCTTGAGGGTGTTGCCAAAGCGAATCCGGGACATATCATCGAGGCAGGATTGAATGATCATGAGGGACTGGAAGAGGCGACGCCCGCGGTGATGGTGACGCCGTTGTATTATGACAGTGCGCGGCGGCAGGCGAGGCTGGCGCGGCTTCTGGGCAAGTCTGAGGACGCTAAACGCTGGGATACGCTGGCCGAAGCAATTGCCGCGGCGTATCGCAAGCAGTTTGTCGATGCGGCATCAGGCAAAGTCGGGGCGTGTACGCAGGCCAGTCAGGCCTTTGCATTGCATACCGGCGTCGCGTCCCAGAATGAGCGTGCGACGATACTGGCTGTGCTGCTGGATAAGATTAAAAATTACAAAGGCGGGCATTTCTCAACGGGAATTCTGGGGACGCGGTTTGCACTGGAAACACTGTCACGCGAGGGGCTGGCGGATTTTGTGCTGCAGACAGTCGAGCGGCCAGGCGTTCCCGGCTGGCGGTATATGCTGGATAACGACGCGACGACGCTGTGGGAACACTGGGAAGGCAGCGATAATACGTTCTCGCATAATCACCCGATGTTTGGGTCGGTCAGCCAGTGGTTTCATCAGTGGCTGGGCGGGATTCAGCCGGCAATGGATGCGGTCGGGTTTGACCGGATTGTGATTCGTCCGCAGGTGGTGGGCGATTTGAGCTGGGTTAAGTGCAGTCATCGTTCGGTTCGCGGGATGATTCGAAGCGAATGGAGGATTGTCGATGGAGTCTTTGAACTGGATATCACCATCCCGGCCAATAGCAGCGCGGAAGTGTATATCCCGGCCGGCAGTGCCCAGGCCGTGAAAGAAGGCGGCCGGCCGGCAACAGCGGCCGACGGCGTAAAATTCCTGCGGATGGAAGGGACGGCGGCGGTGTTTGCGGTTGGCTCGGGACAGTACCGGTTTTCGGTGACTAAAGCGGCGGCTTCCGCTCAGGATAAGCCGGTCATGTCAGGCAATCCGATTTTCCCGGGCTGGTATGCCGACCCCGAGGCAATTATTTACGGCAAGACTTATTGGATATTCCCAACGTATTCCGATGCCTACGAAAAACAGCTTTTCTTTGATTGCTTTTCGTCGAATGACCTGGTGACATGGACAAAACATGAGCGGATTCTGGATAATACCCAGGTAACGTGGGCTAAGCGGGCAATGTGGGCACCGGGGTTGATCGAAAAAGACGGCAAGTATTACCTGTTTTTCAGTGCCAATGATGTGCATCAGGGCGAGGTCGGCGGGATTGGGGTGTCGGTGGCTGACCAGCCGCAAGGCCCCTATCGTGATCTGCTGGGCAAGCCGCTGATTCAGGACATTGTCAATGGTGCTCAGCCGATTGACCAGTTTATCTTTAAAGATGATGACGGCACGTATTATATGTATTACGGCGGCTGGCAGCATTGCAATGTGGTCAAACTGAAGGATGATTTTACCGGGCTGGTTCCGTTTGAGGATGGAACGCTATACAAAGAAGTCACGCCGGAGCGATATGTGGAGGGGCCGTTTATGTTTATAAAAGATGGGAAATATTACTTTATGTGGTCGGAAGGCGGCTGGGGCGGGCCCGATTATTGTGTTGCCTATGCCATTGCCGACGGACCGCTGGGGCCGTTCAAGCGGATAGGCAAAATCCTGCAGCAGGACCCGCAGGTGGGTAAAGGCGCGGGCCATCACTCGGTTATTCATGTGCCGGGGACGGAAAAGTGGTATATTGTTTATCATCGTCGGCCGCTGAGTGAGACCCATCCGAACCACCGGGCAACTTGTATCGACAAGATGGAATTCGACAAAAACGGTCTTATTAAACCTGTAAAAATTACATTTGAGGGGGTTGGAGCTCAACTTATTCCGTAATTAATCGAATTTGATAGTTTTTTATTTTACCTGAGAGAATATCAAATTCTTTGCTGTCTTTTTGGCTTGCAATCAGGTAGAATTTGTGAGTTGTTGTTTCCTAAAATAGACATACTCACTATTTATATAACAATATTCAGTCTTTTTGAACGATAGTGATTATTAACCTATTTAGGAACGGAATACCCTTCTTGTGTGAATGGAGGGTGTGCATCTTTGGTAAATCGAAGACGCAACGAGGCAGTATTTGCAATTAATGTATGTAATTATGTATGTAATAAACTAACTGGAATAAAAATATAAATGACACTATCCGATAGTACGATTCGTCCGCTTCAAATCGGCAATCTCCAAATCAATCCCCCCATTATTCAAGGTGGTATGGGTGTGCGTGTTTCGCGTGCCAATCTGGCCGCTGCAGTCGCCAATGAAGGCTGTGCCGGCGTTATTGCCAGTGCAGGCATAGGTCGGTTTGAGGACTTCCCGAATGCGGCTTTTTCAGAGGTCAATATCAAGGCCCTGCGGAATGAAATTCGCAAATGCAGATCCATGACTCAAGGCGTCATCGGTGTGAATATTATGGTGGCGCTGTCGGATTATGACAACCTGGTCAAGGCGGCCGTGGATGAAAAAGCGGACTTGATTATTTCCGGGGCGGGACTGCCCTTTCATCTTCCCGGCCTTGCAGCAGGAACGGACATAAAGCTGATTCCGATAGTCTCATCAGTGCGTACGTTTAATATTATCTGTACCCGATGGAAAAAACAATATAACCGCCTGCCGGATGCGGTTGTGATTGAAGGAATGAAGGCCGGGGGCCACCTGGGATACAGTGTTGAACAGCTTCAAGAGGGTACTCCAACCCTGGAACAGATTCTCAAGGATGTACTGGATTATCAGCGTGAAAAGAAACTGGCTATTCCGGTCGTTGTCGGCGGAGGTGTTTTTGACGGCTGCGATATTCGCTATTTCCTGAACCTTGGGGCGTCGGGTGTTCAGATGGCGACGCGGTTTGTCTGCACCCACGAGTGCGATGTACACGACAACTTCAAGCAGGCTTACCTGGATGCAACAGAAGATGATATTACGCTGATTAAAAGCCCTGTCGGATTACCCGGCCGGGTTGTCAATAACACCTTTGTTGAGGCCATCAAGAAGGGACTCCATGTTCCTTTCGAATGCAAATATCAGTGCCTGCGCACCTGTGATCCGAGCGTCGCCCCCTACTGTATCGCTCAGGTTCTGGCCAATGCCGCAGAAGGCAAAATGGACCAGGCCTTTGCGTTTGCCGGCTCGAATGTATCCCGCTGCCATGAAATCATTTCGGTCAAAGAACTGATCAAGAAATTGATGCAGGAATATGCGGCCTGCCAGTTGTGTTCATAAGAAATAAGAATAAGCTAATCCATTCACCTGCTATTCAGTTCAGTCAATTCCTGCTCAGTATCGGAGGAGCGGGCGATATAAATACAGACAGATTCTGCTAGTTATGTAAAAAAATCGCACTTCCGGTATTTGGTTCTTGTATTTCCATGTCAATTTAGGTAAGATATTCGAGCCGTACATTAAGGTGGCTATTTGTAAACTTCTACTTACAAGATATATACCGGCTAATATATGACAATATCAAAGGCTTTCCTTGTATATAGAAAAAACAGGCTTAATCCCATGCCGGAAGGTTTGGGGGGGACGCGGGGGTTGAGTTTGCCTGCAGGCAGGCTCGCAGCGAAGAGAAGTTCGGTTTGTTTTATATTCACCTCACCTGCTCTTATTCGGCAATTCCTTACACTGTTTTACATACTCCTTATGGTCGCCGGCTTGACGAGTCTGGCCGGATGCGGGTCATCACTGCAATCCAAAATAACTCCATCGGCTGATTCGGTTCAATGGGATTACCTGCGTCTGTCGGAGTATCTGGCGAATGTGCCGGGGATACGCAAGCTGGAGCGATGGGAGGAGCACAAGGATGGTCTGTATATCGAGACAGACCACTATCGCATCAAGACCACGCTGGCTGACCCGCTGATGCTGCGGCAGGTGCCGGCGTTTGTGGAATCGGCCTATAAGGCCTATCAGAGCCAGTTGCCCGACCCGGTCAATGACAGTGAGAAATTTGAGACGTACCTGTTCGGCCAGCGGGCGGAATGGGTGGCTTTCACCCAGATATTCACCGGCAGTGACGCGGAGGTGTATTTGCAGATTCGCCGCGGGGCCTACGCCCTGAATAGTGTCTGCGTGGCATATAATATCGGACGCAAACAGACCTTTTCGATACTGGGGCATGAAGGGTGGCACCAGTTTGTGCAGCGGCATTTCCGGTATCGGCTGCCGAGCTGGCTGGACGAGGGGGTAGCGACGTTGTTTGAAACCTGCCAGTTCGACCAGGGGATATTTGAATTCCGGCCGCAGGATAACCTGCTTCGCCTCGGGACACTCAAGCAAGCCATTCAGCAGGGACACATCATTCCCCTGCGGGATTTGATTACGATGAATCCGGGGCAGGCGATGGCCGGATATGGTTCGAATGAGTCGGCTATCATGACATTCTATGCACAGAATTACGCCCTTGTGCGGTTTTTGCGGGAATACAATTACGGCCAAAGACTCAACCAGTATCATACGCTGCTGCTGGGCGGCCTGCGGGGCAACTGGCAGGTGGATGCCGGGCTGTCTCAGGCGGCGGCCAATCGCGAGGTACCGCTGACGGCAGCGTGGAATCGGCAGATTTCAACACAACTCTTTCAGACTTACATCACCGGCGATGCGGCTCAATTTGAGACCCAATATCGCCAGTTCTGCAATGAAATCGTGTACAATATACGGATAAATAAATAAGGGAATGACACAACAGCGATTTCAATTTATCCTGGCATCGGCTTCGCCGCGGCGGAGGGAACTGCTGGCAAAGGCAGGTTTTATATTTCGTGTGGAGCCATCCAATGTCGATGAGGAATCCTATGATAAAGGGGGTATAACGTCCGAAGACCATTGTCGAATTCTGGCTCTGGCCAAGGCCTGCGAGGTGGCCGGGCGATTTCCGGATATGCCCGTGCTGGGGTCGGATACGGTGGTGGATTTTGAGGGGCAGATTATCGGCAAACCCGCCGACGCCGCCGATGCGGAGCGAATCACGCGGATGCTGTTCAGCAAGCCGCACAAGGTCATCACGGGGCTGGCGCTCGTCTGGAAGAGCAGAGGGGTTGAGATTGTGGAAGTGGATACGACGATTGTCTATCCGCACAAGCTGACCGAACAGCAGATTCAGGGGCATATCGCCGGGGGACTCTGGGAAGGCAAGGCCGGTGCCTACGGCATTCAGGAGACGGGGGATGAATTCGTGGACCGCATCGAGGGGTCGTTTACCAATGTGATGGGCCTGCCGATGGAGCGGGTGGAACATCTGCTTTGTCAGTACGGGATATTGCCGAAACAAACCTTTTAACCGTCCGCATGGGCATAGCCCATCCTGCAAACATTCCGCCTATCCTGGCCATTTCTTCCTATACACTATTGGAATCAGACACAGATTTCTTCTCGCTTTCTATCTTTTTTTTAATAAATGAATCTATGCCAATTATACTCATAAAGCCAAAAACTAATGTATTTGTCCAAAACACAGAAACCAAAACCATAGAAGCCAATAATGCCACATAATCTCCATATTGTTCAATAATCTCTTCTGGAGTTTTAAAAAGAATTTTTGCTCCAAATATTACGAAACAACAACCAGCTAAGGCGAAAATGGCAAAGTTGAAATATACGAAGCTGGGTTTAAAACAAATTTCCCAACACAACAGTTGTTTATCTTTTTTTTTCATTTTTAATTCCTTATTCTATGTGGAACTAATTTACGCCCTTCTCTTACGCTATATCCAGCTACTTCTCCAGATATAATAGGGCCAGGTATCATTTGTTTTGCGTTTAATGTTCATAATAGGAAGGTGTCCCACTTTCCCAAAAACGATTCCTGGAACATATAATTGTCTATTTAATTTCCTCTATCTTCTTATAACCTATCCTGTCACCACGCGAGATTACAATGTTACCGAAAATTTTGTCTACAGGTTTGATTGTGAGACCGGTCGATTTTTGCTGTGCATAATCAGGAATAAATTTATTCAAACCGTTAACTACTTTCATGAAGTTCCCATCAAATATCAAATGACCATCATCTGCATCATACTTCCATAAACCTTCAGCAATATCTACTTTTGACGTCCCATTAACTGTCACCTCGTGAATAAATATTCCATCCTTTTTAAGAACAATCTTTTCTGTTGCATATTCATGCTTAACAACATAAGTGCCAAGGAGTTCACGCGGATTATGAATTTTAAATGAACATTGAAATACCATGAAAAACATAGCAAAAATAATCAAAAAAGCTATCACAAAAAGCAAGCGTTTATGGTCGCTAAACATAGATATCTTCCTAAAAGCCTTTTCAGATTCCTTTCAATTTATCATGACGATAGAAATACACAGTATCTTCAGTTTTCCCGGGGACTACCATACATATCGGCTCATCGATGCAGTGGCCGTAAATGTATTTCCGTAAAAGTGTACCTGAACCATCGTATTCTGCAAAAACCTGATCACCCTCATATTCAAAGAATTCTGCTTGTTATCAAGCCACGATGGCTTTTGCCCGATAATTTGATTGCCATGAAAATGATCGAAGATACAGCTCCGACAAATAGCCAGAGGCCAAGAGAATCGTTTCAGCCGATAGAGTCTGTCTGTGCGGCGGTAAGTCCGGCTCCCGACGAGACTTTCATGGATCGCCGGCTGTTATGCTGCAATCGGAACTGCCCTGCCAGCCAGTTTTATGGGCGGGCCATTCTGTGGGTTGTTCTGCTGGTCTGGGGCATGATGATGATTATCGGACCGGTTGAAAAAGGCTGGAGCACGTTTGTGCACCATATCAATCTGCCGATTCACGAGACCGGGCATTTGATTTTCCTGGTGTTTGGCCGGTTTGTGCAGTTTCTGGGCGGATCGATTTTTCAGATTCTGCTGCCGGCGAGTTTTGCGGCGGCATTTCTGATGTATAAACGGGATGCGTTCGCTGCGGCGGTAATGCTGTGGTGGACGGGGCAGAACTTTCTGGATGTGGCGTCCTATATCCACGATGCGCGGGCGATGTCGGCGAATCTGGTCGGGGGCGGCATTCACGACTGGAACTGGCTGCTGGGGAAGATGGGGCTGCTGCATCTGGATCACTCGATTGCCGCGGCGGTTTTTGCACTGGGGGCGGGGATTATGATGTTGTCCATGTTCTGGTCGGGCTGGATTCTGTGGCTTATCGCGGAGGCCCGGCTGCACATCCACAAGCATGATGCAAGTCCATAAAAAAGGCCGGTCCCGATTGAGGCCGGCCCTGATCCTACGGTAACATTCAACTTTTATTTATATCCCGCCGAAGATGGTCCATCGTCCGGGCTGGTTATAGACCTGCCGGACACCGATGCGGTCGAAGGTCTGCTGCGTGGTTTGGCCATCGATCTCAATTTCGAGCGTACAGGGGACAACTACACCCTTGGTCGCAGGATTGGGATGCGGCTTGACGGGGCCGACAGAAACAATTTTTACGACTTTGGCCTTGAAGTTTTCGGCGAATATCTTCTTCAACGCCTCGGCCGGGATACCTTCCATCATCTGACCTGCGGTTTGGTAATCATCCTCGATAATCGCCTGCCAGAAGCGGCGGACCACCTCGACAGCCGCTTGATCATTGGTCATCTGGCCCTGTTCAAGGCCGACCACCTGTGTGGTCTGATCCACTCGCATCGCATCGGCCGGGGGATTCAGCACGAACACATCTGCGGCTGCCGGCTGATTATAATCCAGGTACTTGATGCTTCCAAGGGATACATACTGTCCCTCTTTGAGAGCAAATTTTTCGATCTGCTCCAGGAGCAGGGTTTCGGGATTTACCTTAAAGACATCCCGGAAGCCATTGGTTGTGGAAGTGATAATAATCGGCTGGTCTTTGGAACGCGAGTCCTGAATTTCGATTTGAACTTTTTCGCTGCCTTGAGAGCGATAAAGATACTTGACAATTAACTTCGGGTCAAAATCGGCATACGACATTTTCAGTCGGGCCAGCATCGCTTCTTCGACGACAACAGTGACACTGTTTTTCTTCTTGAACCAGACTTCCGCTTTTCCTTCCTGCCAGACGACATCCTTGGGACCATCGTCCGTATTGGGGAAATTCATGCGTAAGTTCTGAAGCTGTCCGTTTTCGTCGAACCGGGCCCAGATTTCTTCAACGCCCTCCCCTGCCGGGTCACATTTCAAGTGAATGAATCTCAAACTGCGATTGGCCTCTATTGTCTGCTCAATGGCATAGGCCGGGGTTACGGTTTTATCCAACAGGGTTAACGATAACAGTGCCGCAATTAACACGATTGCTGCGGCGGCAAATTTCATTGTTCTTTTCATAAATAGTCTCCTGACAAAGTGAATGTGAATCGATTGTTTTGGCAGTTTGTCAGAAGAGGTTTCGATTCGGCTCATCACATCATGGACAAAGGAATCGCCGGAGGGCACGGCCTGCGCCAACTGCTCTAATTGCGTTTCAATTTTTTCTTCCGGATTCATGGTCTATTCCTTTATTTGATTTCGCAGATTTTGATGCGCCCGCGAGAGCTGTTTGGTGACGGTTCCGACGCTGCGGCCAGTGATATGGGCAAGCTCGCGGACGGTATGGCCGCCGAAGTATCGCAGCATGACAACCTGCCGTTCCGATTCGCCAAGCCGCATCAGGCACTTCAAAAGCTGCTGTTTTGCCTCGTCGAGATGTCCATTTTGCTGATGGGCCGGGAGTTGGCCGGCCGCATCGAGGGAGGTTTCCGGTCTTTTTTTGTCGGCAACATCCAGTGCACATCGGCGGACGATCATCAGCAGCCACGGGCCAAAGGCGTCGGCCCTGTTCAGGCGGCCAAGCTGCTGGTAGGCCTTGACGAAGGCCTCCTGGGCGGCGTCCTCGGCGGCATGATAATTGCCGAGGACATGCATCGCCACAGCCCGGGCCGGACGCTCATAGCGGCGTACCAGCTCCGCATAGGCATCCTTCGAGCCGTCTAAAACCTCTTTAACTAAAACTGCATCCGAAAATGTCACTGAAGGCCTCCAGTAGTCCAGCGGAACCATTATACCGCACGAAAGGGTCCGTCGAAACCGGTTACCGACATCACCTCAGTCGAGCCATACCTGTTTCCGCTGGGATTATCTAATCCACCATTATAGACCGAAGACAGGACAAAAATGCGACAAAAAAAACAAAAAAAGCCGGACAAGACGCATCCAGCTACAATTCTGGTATATTGAGATAAAGGTTATTGTGACAAGAGTTTCAGGAAATCTGCTTCTTTGGCGATGAATTCCACGTGCCCGTCAGCAAAACCCACATTGATGCCTTCACCCCAGGCCTGGTAAGATTCGTAAATGACGACGTTCGTTTGGGGCGGGACTGTGTTTTTAGGCTGGATATAGATGTGACCTTCGATCTTGATGTCGTCCTGTCCGGCGATGGATTCGAGCGTCTGGGGCCATTGATTGTTATTGGTACTGGCATACTTGAAACAGGCCAGCAGCATCTTTTTGATGTTGACCATCGACTGTCCACGGGATTGAAGTTGTCCATAACGTGCGGCATCTTCCAGTGGAGCAATGGACCTGGATGAGTCCTCGGGAACCGGCTGCTCCTGCGCAGGCATTTGAGATTCAATCTGCTGGAGTTGTTCCGATGACATATCGACTACAGACAAATCGCCCATAATCACTCTGTAATTTGTATCATTTGTTTTCCATCGCAGCAGGATTGATTGCGCATCGCCGGGGGTGACAACCTTGCCGTAGTATGCCGGGTCTTTCTGGTCCTGCACCAGTGTCATATAAAACATCGCCAGCGACTGAATCGGCATCATGATATCCATGGACTTCTGGAGAGCCTGGTCCTGAGCTTTCTTCATCGCCTCTTCTTTGGTCAGTCCTTCATACTGGGCCGGGTCAAACTTTTTTTGCATGGCGGTTCCATCTCTGGATGCCTTTTGTATGCCGTCTGACAGCCCGGTCATACTCAAGGTTTCCGGGTAGCTTCCGGTCAGTTCCAGATAGACCTTCAAGCCTGCGACAGCCGACTGCTCATCCATTTTGGGCATCTGCATTTTCGGCAGCACCGTGTAATCGTCCGTGATTTGAGGAAGAAAAGTCGCGGCATCTACATCCAGATTCCACTGGAAATGATTCACGACCGAGTGCATTTTTGTTTTGCCTTCGTTCATGTCCATATCCATGTCCATCTGGACGGGATAGCCGGTCTGTGTATCCACCCAGAGACGGACCACGATCGTTTCAGCAACTCCGCCGGCCAGCGCCGGGTCGGTGGATTCAAAGCCTTCCACCTCGATGCCGTCCAGCGTGGATTTGCCGAGGGATTTGTATTGCGAGTCCACCATTTTTTGAACCCACTCCCTCGGGTCCTGATTCTGCTGCTTAATCCTGGACAGCAGGTCGTCGTTTAAATCCACTTCCATATATTTTTTCATTGCAGGCATCACGGAAACCAGCTTTTTCTGAGCGGGCAGCAGATATGTGATTGAGCCGGGCTGGTCATTCATATCCATTTCCATCTTCATGCCGTAATCGTTCGAAATCCAGACCGCACCGCTGATATTCATGGGTGCATTCGAGGCGGTTAACGGCTGGCCTGTTGTGGTGACCTGCATCTTGTAGAAAATGACCCTGGCCTGCTGAACACGCTGGACCACATCAGCCAGAGCAATACCCGTGGTTCCTTTATCGAAAATGGAAATGCCGCCGATGACAGCAAAAATCACACAGGCAGCAACTGCAAATTTAATCATTCGTTTCATGGAAAATCTCCTTGTCCCCGCAACCGGGGTCGTAATCTGTGTTTGTGTTGGGTCCATACGATTCAGAGTTTGGCGAATCAATTCATGCGAAGGCCCCTGCGGAATGGGCATTGTCCGCAATGCGTCTATCGCCTGATTCAGTTTGTCATTTGGATTATTCATAAGCCTTACTCCGAAATTCCTCTTTGACGGCAGCGGAGGATAAAAGACGCTGAAGTTTTTCTCGGGCCCGGCTGATTAACACGCCCACATAGCCGGTCTGAACTTGTAATTGTGCTGCGATTTGACGGTAGTTTAAGTCGTTGAATGTCTGCAGGCAGAAGGCCTGAGCTTCCAGGTCCGGCAGGGTCACAAGGGCCAGCCGAAGACGGTCGGACAATTCATGGGTCCAAGCGGTTTGCACGGGATTGAACGACATGTCCGGACAGTCATTACAATCCATCGGCATCGCGGCCTTGGAAGCCTGAATACGTCGGCGAAGCAGATCAATGGCTTTGTGCGTTGCCAGCCGATTCAGCAAAGCAGGCCAATGGCGGACCGTTTCCTGTCGGCTGAGCTGGACTGCATTTAGGAATACGTCCTGAAAACAATCGCTGGTATCCGCCTCGTTACCCAGGAGCCGATAGGCTGTTTTCCACACAATCGGCCCATATTCAGTGATAATCTTTTGCCAGTCCAAAAATGCCTTCCCGTCTTTTCAATGTCCTTTACCGCCGTCATCCTATTTGTCGCAGGACAAGGGATTTTCTTACAGACATTTTATTTTTAAATGGATTATAAAGCCAAGATAATCTGGCATGAGGAATGAAAGCGTAACAGATAATGTCGATTTACATTTACTGTTTTATTTGATTCTTTGGCTGCCGCAGCAAGTCAGGACGGCGTTTGGATAGCCATTGGGGGAGGTCTTTGCGGGTTGCATTTTTCCACAGGCCGGCGCCGGATTGTATGGCCTGGTTCTGCAATTCAAGATAGGCATCAAAATCGCTATGCTCATACGGGAGAAATGCATAGCCACAGCCTTCGGCCAGAATGCGTTCGTTGAGAATTGTTCCATCCGGCAGGCGGATATAGGCTAATAGCCGGCCGTATTTGTCACGCTGGTCGGCGGCGGAGTCTAATAAGACAACAACGGTCTTGTTTTCACATAACCGGCGTGTAAATTCCGAGGCTTCCGGCCCGAAATACATCACGCCGGTCTGGGGATTTTTGGTTTCAGGAGTATCAATACCCAGTAGGCGGACCCGTGTGGTTGGGTACTCGTTATCCGGGATTTTCAGGTCAATTGTATCGCCATCAATGACGGCGGCAACAAGAAATTGCTGCTCGTGATACTTCTTCCAATCGTCGGATTCGTAGAGACTGGCCTTAACGACCTGACGGATCGAGCCTCCCGTCCATCGATCCAGCACCATCCATCCAGGCAAAATAAAAAGGAAGAACAGCACCAATAGTGCGTTCTTCCTCTTTCTACTAATTGCGTATCTTTTACGGCGTCTGCTCATCGACTCCATTCCGATTGGCCGCCCACTCCATAGGCGGCGGATGCTGCCGGACACGGTGTGTTGCTATGCATCGCCAGATAATTACTTGGGCTGTTTGCGTTTTTCGACGGTTTTATCTAATTCGAAAGCATCACAGACTGCTTCATAGGCTTTCCTGGCCTCTTTAATATCAACCAGGCAACTGATGCGAATTTCGCTGGTGGTGATGGCTTCGATGTTAATCTTCAGATCGGCCAGCGCCTTGAACATCTTGTTGGCCACACCATAATGCGACCGCATTCCGACGCCGACAACGGAAACCTCCGCAATATTTTCACGAACAAAGACATCGTCGCAATGGACCTGTCCGCGAATCTTGTCGATGGTTTCCCTGGCAGTGAGCAGGTCGGACTTGCCGACGGTAAAGGACACATTGGCCTTTTCCGCATTAATTTCGGTCTGGATGATGTCATTAACGACCACCTTGGCCGCGGCCAGATGCTCGAAAATACGGGCGGATACGCCGGGTTTGTTATCGACACCAATCATGGTGATTTTAGCAAGTTCTTTTTGTACGGTAGCACCGGAGACGAGAATACCTTCCATTTGGGGGACCTCATGAGTAATGTATGTACCTTCATTTTCGTTCATACTGCTGCGAACGTGAATTGTGACGTTGTATTTTTTGCCGAATTCGATGGAGCGACTGTGCATGACACCTGCGCCAAGACTGGCCAGTTCCAGGATTTCGTCATAGCTGATCTGCTTCATCTTGATGGCGTTTTTGTAGATACGGGGGTCGGCGGTGTAAATGCCGTCCACGTCGGTATAGATTTCACAAAACGACGCGCCCAGCGCTGCGGCCAGGGCAACCGCACTGGTATCCGAACCGCCGCGACCAAGCGTGGTGATATTGCCTTCATCATCGATACCCTGAAAGCCGGCAACAAAGACAATATAGCCTTCATTCAGCTTTTTCTTGATGACAGCGCCATCAATGCTCTTGATGCGAGCCTTGGTATAGGAATCGTCGGTCATCATTTTGATCTGGGCACCGGTAAAGCTGACCGCCTTGTGTCCCATTCCTTCCACTGCCATCGCCAACAGCGATACCGTCTGCTGTTCCCCGGTGCTCAGAAGCATATCCATCTCCCGTTTTGGGGGATTGGGATTGACTTCTTTGGCGTCGGCGATCAGTTCGTCGGTCTGCTGGCCGCGAGCGGAAGCAACAACGACAACCTGGTTGCCCTGCTGCTGTGCTCGAATGGCACGCTGAGCAGCCCGTTTGATTTTTTCGGCATTGGCGACAGAGGTTCCGCCGAATTTTTGTACAAGAATCGACATAGCTTCATTATCCTGCTGAAAAAGAGATAAAGACTCGCTATCCGGCCCCTGCCGGCAGTGAGTACACAAATGGGGTACTATATCCAAGCAGGAGTAGTTTGTCAAATGCGATTTTGCAGATTTCCAAAGGGATTCCCAACCAAACCCGCAATATTCCCGGACGAAAAGTTTTGACAGAAGCCCGCCGGGAGCGTATAATCCCGGGGTATTTTTGTCGCCAATCATAACTACTTTACAGACAAGGCCTTCAGGCCTGTCGTGGTCGTACGGAAAGGGGAACACTATGGCAATGAAGACCTCGGGTCACGGGTTATGGCTGCTGCTGACGGCAGCGGTACTGCTGACGGCAGGCGGGTGTGCAAATCAATTTGGCAAACAACCCACCGAAGCAGAACTGATTGCCGAACAACTGGAAGATCAGAAGGCACTGGCCGTGAGCTTGTATGTCGATGCGCTGATGCTCAACGAAATTGACCAGCATCAGGACGCCCTCAAGAAGCTGGAACTGGCCACGGAATTAAATCCTCAGTTTGGAATGGCCTACTCCATGAAAGGCGACATCTATCAGAAACAGCAGGACTATCCCAAGAGCGCCGATGCCTATGAAAAGGCAACCGAACTGGACCCCTGGTCATTCAAGGACTTTTTCAACCTCGGCAAGGTGACTGAGGCTATGAAGGAGTTTGCCCGCGCGGTCAAGGCGTATGACAATGCCTGCAAGCTGGACCCGGCCCATTATGAATCCCATTACAAGGCAGCCCGGTGTTATTACGAACTGAAGGACTATGAACCTTCCATCGAATATGCTCAAAAGGCCAAGACCCTGAATCCTTCGTCGGGTGAGGTGGAGGCCCTGATTGGCGATGTCTTTGAAGCCCAGAAAATTCACGCCGAAGCCATTGATTCCTACCGGCGTGCC
>JBDKVE010000277.1:0-3928 GCA_039679345.1 Anaerohalosphaeraceae bacterium | reverse complement strand
CGGGCAGTATTTCTTTGCTTATAAACTCGACTGGTTTCCGATTATTTATCTGCCGGAAGAGCCGATTATTAAAAGTGTGGGGCTGCCGATACTGATCGGTATTCTTGCGGGATTGGGCGGGGAACTGCGGTTTTATCGGACGATTACGCTCGATGAGATGCGCAATGATTATGTCCGCACGGCATTTGCCAAAGGATTGTCAACGACTCGGGTTCTGTTCAAACACGTTCTTAAAAATGCGATGATCCCGATTATCACCAATGTAGTGCTGACGATACCCCACCTGATTCTCGGATCGTTTCTGCTGGAACGATTCTTCGGTATTCCCGGGCTGGGGTACCTGATGATTGAAGCTATCGGAGCGCGCGATTTCTTTGTGATCAGTGCAATGACTTTTATTCTTTCGCTGCTGATTGTGGTGTTTACACTGCTGGCGGATATCTGTTATGCGTTTGTGGATCCGCGAATCAGCCTCAAGTAAAATCAAAAATCAAAAATCAAAATTTAAAAATAAAAATGATGGACAGCCCTTCGGGCTGGGAAATTTACGGATGAGTCACTTATGACAGAAATAACGACACAAAATGAGTTGATGCAGCCGCGCGGGTACTGGTCGGATGCGATTCGCCGTCTGCGGAAACGCAAGATGGCAATGCTGTGTTTCTGGATTGTGGCGGCATACGCGGTTCTGGCGGGCTTCATCTGGGTGGGTGATATCCTGGTAATCCATTTTAAATGGGAGATTCCCATTGTCCAGTGGAATGAACATGTGGGCCCGAATTATCAGAAGCCACTGGCCCATTATGAATTTATCCCCGAGATGAAGACTGAAAGCCAGAAGGGCTGGTCGCTGCTGGGGACGGATTTTATGGGGCAGTCCACGCTGCGAAAGGCGCTGTATGGGGCCAAGACGGCGATGATGGTTGCCTTCTGTGCGTCGATTATCAGTATTTTAATCGGTGTGCCGCTGGGGGCGCTGGCGGGCTATTATCGCGGATGGGTGGATGATGCCATCGTTTGGTTTTATACGACGCTGGGGACGATTCCCTATATTCTGCTGTTGATGGCGTTTGCAGTGGTATTACGGGGGGCGCATATCGGACCGTGGGAACTGCGGGGATCGGTGGCGGTGTATCTGGCAATTGGGCTGACGAGCTGGGTGGGATTGTGCCGGCTGATTCGCGGCGAGATTATCAAGCGCAAGGAAAGTGAATATGTGCTGGCGGCGAGGGCGATGGGGTGTTCGGATTTCCGTATCCTGTTTTTCCACCTGCTGCCGAATGTGTTCCATATTATCCTGATTAATTTTTCACTGCGGTTTGTCAGTTTTATCCATGCCGAGGTGATTTTGAGCTTCCTGGGGCTGGGAGAGACAGATAAGCCCAGTTGGGGGGCGATGATTGACGCGGCTCGTACGGAACTGGCACGTGATGTCTGGTGGGAAATGGCCGCGGCGACGGTAGCAATTTTCATTATCTCGCTGGCGTTGAATATTTTCAGCGATGCCTTGCGGGATTGTCTGGATCCGAAATTAAGAATGGATTAGTCCAATGAGTGATCACGATATATTGCTGTCTGTGCAGAATCTTTCGACGCATTTTTTCACGCAGCAGGGTGTTGCCAAAGCGGTGCAGGATGTCAGTTTTGATATCCCGGCCGGGCACATGATGGCGCTGGTGGGGGAAAGCGGCTGCGGAAAAAGTGTGACATCGCTGTCGATTTTGCGGCTGATTCCCAATCCGCCGGGGGAAATTGTTGGCGGAAAAATCATATTTAAGGGTCAGAATTTACTGGAACTGAGCGAGCACCGGATGCGGGCGATTCGCGGCAATGATATCGCGATGATTTTTCAGGAACCGATGACCAGTCTGAACCCGGTGTTTACCATTGGCAACCAGATTGTTGAGGTCATTAAATTGCATCAGGGTATCAAGGGCCAGGCCGCATGGGATTTGGCCATTGAAATGCTGAAAAAAGTAGGTATTGCCGACCCGGTACGGCGGGTGGAAGAGTATCCTCACCAGCTTTCCGGCGGTATGCGGCAGCGGGCGATGATTGCGATGGCGCTGTCCTGTTCACCGAGTCTGCTGATAGCCGACGAACCAACGACGGCCCTGGATGTGACCATTCAAGCCCAGATTCTGGAATTACTCAAGAAGCTGCAAAGTGAAAATCGGATGAGCATTCTGCTGATTACCCATGACTTGGGGGTGGTGGCTGAAACGGCACAGACGGTGGTTGTGATGTATGCGTCGAAGGTCGTGGAAAAGGCCGATGTGCAGAGTCTGTTTGGATCGCCGCGGCATCCTTATACACAGGGGCTGCTGCGGTCTTTGCCGCGGCTGGGGCAGCGGCGCAAGCGTCTGGATGTTATCGGCGGCTCGGTTCCCAATCCTGTGGCGTTTCCCAGCGGCTGCAAGTTTCATCCGCGATGCCCGATTGGGGCCAAAGACCCCCATTGTCAGGCCTGTGAGCCGCCTTTGCAGGAAGTCCAGACGGGCCATGCCGTGGCCTGCTGGTATGCCGAAGGTTATCGACGATAACCGGCCGAATCTGAAGGAAAGGATAATGTATGCCGGACAATAAAATACTCCTGGAAGTCAAAGACCTCAAGACACATTTCCCGATTCGCAAAGGGGTGTTGAACAGGACCGTTGGGTTTGTCAAGGCGGTGGATGGTGTCTCGTTTACCGTGCAGCGCAGCACGACGCTGGGGTTGGTTGGCGAAAGCGGCTGCGGCAAGACGACGGTTGGCCGAACGCTGCTGAGGCTTATCCCCGCCACGTCGGGTCAGGTTACGTTTGATGGTCAGGATATCTTGAACTGCCCTGCGGGGCGGATGAAGCAATTGCGCAGCCGCATGCAGATGATGTTTCAGGACCCTTATGGGTCTTTGAATCCCCGCATGACGGTGGAGGATATTGTGGGCGAAGGGCTGACAGTGCATCGAATCGCCCGGGGCAAACAGCGACGGGATCGTGTTACGGAAATTCTGGACCAGGTGGGCTTGTCGCCGCGCTATGCAGACCGTTTCCCGCATGAGTTTTCCGGCGGTCAGCGTCAGCGTATCGGGATCGCCCGCGCCTTGGCGGTGAATCCTCAATTTGTGGTCTGTGATGAGCCGGTCAGTGCTCTCGATGTGTCGATTCAGTCACAGATTGTCAATCTGCTTCAGGATTTGCAGGAAAAACTGGGGCTGACGTATTTATTTATTGCACATGATCTGGCGGTGGTGGAACATATCAGTGAATGGATTGCCGTGATGTATCTTGGGCGGATTGTGGAATATGCCCGTCGGGATGAGCTTTACAGCAACCCGGTACATCCTTATACCAAGTCGCTATTGAGTGCGATTCCGCACCCCGATCCGCAGAAAAAACATGCCCGCATTGTCCTGAAAGGGGAGGTGCCCAGTCCGGCCAAGCCACCCAGGGGGTGCCATTTTCATCCGCGATGCCCCTGGGCGGAAGAATCCTGTAAAATCAATAATCAAATGCTGGATACCAAGGCCCCGCAGCATCTGGCGGCCTGCTGGAAAGCCGATAAAATTAGCTGACAATTGATGGGGCGGCGTACTATACATTGACTTTTTAAGATGATTGTGATATCCTGATTTCTATCAGGAGAAACAGATTGATGGAACACAAACAAATTATGGAGCTTGAAACACGGGGCGAGGTGCTGGTTGTCCGGTTTGATGCCCCGGCGATTGGAGTTGCGGCGAATCTGGAACAACTGGGTCATGATATACGCGATGTTATCCTGCAAAAACAACCCGCCAAGATGATTGTTGATTTTACCCGTGTTTCTTTCTTTAGTTCCCAGATGCTGGGTCTGCTGGTGGATGTCTGGCGGAGGCTGAAAGACTGTGGGGGTACCGTGGTTATCAGCGGCATCAATCCAAACTTGACGCGCGTTTTCCGGATTA
>JBDKVE010000276.1:0-4375 GCA_039679345.1 Anaerohalosphaeraceae bacterium | reverse complement strand
TTACCTCCAACGTATAATAACCGGATACAATATCGGCAAGGGGACGACTAACTTAACTTCATCCCCTTGCCGAAACAATACAGGCTAATTTACCAGTACGGTATCATTGGTATCCGGCATTGATTTCTTCTTAAACTTTTGACTCCAATCATCCAGAATGCTATAAATAACCGGAACCAGGAACAGGGTTACAAAGGTGGCTGCCAGCAACCCTCCAATGACTACGGTAGCCAGCGGCGCATTGGTCTCCGCGCCTTCTCCTAATCCGGTCGCCATAGGTATCATGGCCAGAATGGTAGCCAGTGCAGTCATTAATATCGGTCTTAGTCTCACCCTGCCAGTCTCCAAAAGCGCCTCAGTTCGTTCCATTCCCGAAGCCAACCGTTGTTTTAAATAATCAACGTAGACAATCGCGTTGGCTACGGCAATTCCTACCAGCATAATAATCCCAATAAATGCGGTGACACTGAAACTTCTCCTCGTTAGCAGCAATGCCAAAACTATCCCGACGGTCGCACCGGGTAGAGAAAACATAATGACAAACGGATCTCTAAAGGATTCATACTGCACCACCATGACCACATAGACAAGCAGCAGAGCCATTAGAAATGCTAAAAGCAGACTGGAAAAGGCCTCCGCCATTTGCTCATTTTCTCCACCGTAATCAACGGTATAACCAGTAGGGAGCTGAATCTTGTCAATCTGAGCCCGAATATCCTTGGTGACACTGTTCAAATCTCTATTTAGCAGATCACAGGAAATTGTCGCCTGGCGGGACTGATCCTCCCGGTCAATCTGCACCGGTCCGGTTGACGACTCGAAACCGGCAACTTCAGATAATGGAATACTGTTACCCTGAGAAGTAAGAATCGGTAAATTCAGCAGGGTATCCATATTACTGTTTTCGCTTTGGCTGCTGGTTACTCTGATATCAATTTCATCTCCCGCATAGCGATAGGTTGAGGCAACCGTGCCGTCCAGTGCCGCCTTTATTTCACTCGAAACCTGTGCGGGCGTTATCCCTAATTCCATAGCCCGCTGGCGATTGATTTTAATCTGAACTTCAGGATTTCCGTCTGCCAATGAAGAGGCTACGTTACGAGTTCCCGGTACCTTCTCCACAATGTCTTCAATCTGTTTGGCAATACTCCGCAGCGTATCCAGGTCATCGCCCTGAAGCTTGACCTGAATGGCGCCTTGGCTGCTCGTGGACATAGAGTCGCTTACGCTAACCGTCTTTTTAGCACCAGAGATGTCCTTAAGTGATTGTCTGATTTCTTCGGCAACCTGTTGTACTCCCTTTCTCTCTCCTTTGGGGATTAATTGGACACTGAGAGTGGCTTCATTTGACTCGGACATTGACGACGTGACTCCTGAACTGCCGACACTGGTATCTACAATATCAACAGCAGGATTTTTCAATAGTTTCTCCTCGGCTATCTCGGCAATTTTATTCACATCCTCAATACGGGATCCTTTATCCGCTTCGATAGTGACCGAAATACTGCCGGAATCCGAACTGGGGATAAATTCGGCGCCTACCAGAGGCATCATACACAGGGACAAAACGATAAGTCCTATGACACTGAAAATTACAATACGCCTGCGGCTCAATGCCCACTGCAGCGATACCTTGTATTTTTCTCCCAAACCGTCCAGCCAGTCTGCCAGGCGATGGAACTGCCTGCTTGCGAAGTTTGTGCCTGTAACTGCCCTTTCCATGGCCTTATCCGTCAGCATGCGGGAAGACATAAAGGGCACCAATGTTAAGGATACCAGCAGGGAACAGGCGATAGCTACGCAGATGGTAAGCGCCATGGGCCTAAACAAGACACCGCTTATCCCCCCGGCTAAGCCGATGGGCAGGAACACTGCTATCAATGTCAAGGTACTGGCCAGAACCGCTCCACCCACTTCGCCGGTTCCCTCCAAGGCAGCTTCCCGGGCAGACAGGCCCAGGCTGCGGTGACGATAGATATTTTCGAAAACCACGATGGAGTCGTCGATCATTCTACCTACCCCCAGGGCCAGTCCGCCCAGCGTCACAACATTAAGGGTGCTGCCGTTATAAAACAAGACAATAAATGTAGCAACCAGCGACAAAGGTATCGCTATGCCAACAATAGCCGTACTGCGAAGATTGCGCATGAACAGGAATATAATCAAAACCGCCAGGAGTGCACCCTCTACCAATGTTCGACCAGTACTGCTGATGGATTTGCTGATAAAATCCGACTGATCCATGAGGATTTCTACATCTACTTTATCTCCCATTTCACTCTGGATCTTCTTCATTTCTTTTTTCACATTGGTACAGGCTGCAACCGTATTGCCATCGGTAGCTTTCTGGCAAAGAATGCTTACCGCCGATCTTCCGTTAACCCGGTTGATTTGTTCGACCTCGGTATAGTCTTCACTGATTTCGGCAATTTCTTTGAGCTGAATTTTACTGCCATTGACAGTTGTAAGCGCTACGTTACCTACATCATTCACACTTTCGAATTCCTGCAGACTGCGGACAAAATATTCCCTTTCTCCATAGTTGATGTTTCCGTTGGACATAGTGTAATTCTCTGCCGCAAGACAGCTGGCAACCTGGTTGAGGCTTAAACCATAATTCTGAGCTTTTACCGGATCAACCGCCACTTTCACTTCACGTTCGCGACCGCCGACAATGCTCACCGAAGCCACATCTGAAATGCGTGATAACCGGGGCTCAATATCATCTTCAGCAATGGTTTGCAGTTGGGCCAGAGACAGCCGGTCAGAACCAATAGTAACTGAGATAACCGGCATCATATTCATATCCAGTTTCATCACCAGAGGTTTATCTGCATCATCTGGAAGATAGGCTTCTGCCATTGAGATTTTATCCCGGATATCCGCAATCGCACTATCCATATTCGTTCCATAGTTGAATCCGATAAAAACTATGGACGAATCGGACTTGGATTGGGAAACTATAGTATCAATGTCGCTTATTGTAGCCACTAAATTTTCAAGTGGTTTGCTGACCTTCTCTTCCATTTCCTCAGGACCGGCTCCGGTATAGCTGGTGACAACTGCCGCATAAGGCAATTCCATTTCAGGCATAAGATCAGTAGGCATCTGGGCTACGCTCATCGTACCGATAATGGTAATCGCCGCAATCAGTATGATAACCGTTGCCGGCCTGTTTATAGCAAATCGGGCAATTCTTCTTATCATTTCGTTGTTCCCCCATTAGCAAGATTTAACAGGCTGCTTTCATCAATGAGGGTGTTGCCTTTGGTGACAACTTTCTGTCCTGCTTTAAGACCTTTTGTTATTTCGGTATAGGTTCCATCATTCAGCCCGGTTTGGACTATTACTGCTTTAGCACGATTTTCCCCGGTTACAACATATACTGTACTCTCACCGTTCTTAGGCAGAACTGCGGCCATAGGAATACCTATAACACCTGCCCGGTGCTGCGTCCCCAGCATAACCTCGGCAAACATGCCGGATTTCACCGGGACGGTGGAATTGTTGGGCAGGGAAACCTTTACCGGATAAGTGCGCGTAACCGGATCAGCAACCGCCGCGACACTCTTGACAGTACCCGTAAGCGGTTCTTCACTAACGGCTTTGATCAGCACCTTCACCGCTGTTCCGGCTTGAACCGATGACACATCGGATTCACTGACCTTAACTTCCACTTGCAGATCTGCGGTATTATTAATTACCGCAACGGGGTTCTGCGTACTGGTCGTATCTCCAACCGCGACATCGACTCGTCCAACGACGCCATCCATCGGACTGGTAATTTCACAATCGGCCAGATTCTGTTGCGCCAGGTTAAGGGCGGCCTGGGCTTGAGCGACACCGGCCTCTGCAGTACCCGTGTTGAGGGCATCATACCCGGCCTTGGCTGTTTCCAGGGCCTGATCGGAAACGGCACCCGCTTCATGAAGGGCTTTTACGCGATTATAATTGCTCAAGGCCGTTTGCCGTTGAACTTCATTGGCGTCCTGCGCGGCCTGGGCAGAAGCTACCGCTGCCTCGGCCTGTTGAACGGCCGCATCCAACTTGCTCCGGTCTAAACTAACAATAACTTGCCCCTGCCGAACCGCCTGCCCTTCGGTTACATAAACAGCCGTAACCCGCCGTGACAGATTGGGCATTACATCTTCTTCATTACTTCCTTTCACCTTGCCGGAATAGCTTGAATATCTGGTGATATCCATAGTTTTTACAACCGCTGTTTCAACATTGAATACATTTTGTGCCTCTTCCTGCGCCTTGTTTTCACAGCCGCTTGCAACCATGATTAACGACATGATGATTAGCGCGACCATGACATTCCGATACCTTGTTCTCACCCAAAATCCTCCTCGTATAAAAAAATAAATACTTC
>JBDKVE010000275.1:0-2900 GCA_039679345.1 Anaerohalosphaeraceae bacterium | reverse complement strand
TCTCCCCGGGTAGTATGTAATCGCATTTGAGGCGCTGAAAGCCATGCCAGATAAGGCTTTCTGCGATTAGAGTGTTCTATTGACGAAAGTTCTGTTATAGGCACATTTCTGGAGGATCGAGACCTTCATCGCGAATACGGAAGCCAATATCTTGAATACAGTTCACAGGTGCCGATGCTGATTCCTTATAAAATCCCGCGCAATACAGCTGTTTGATGGAATATAATGTCGTTGCTGTTGACCGGCAGGCTGATGAGCAGTCCATCCACTCCCACCGTGAGAGGCCCTTTGTAATATTTAGCCGCATCTCCAAGGAACATGTTATTGAACACTGGTGGTATCGGTGGCAGAATGTGATAAAGCACCAAATGTTTAACGTTTGCTTCACTGGCTATTTTGGCGGCATCTTCAGGTGATGTGTGATAACCGGGGATGTCTGCCGTTATTTTAGCCAGAGATGGGGAGGATGACAATCCCGCCTGGTCGTGTATCATCTTGATCAAAGCAGGCTGCTGTGCTTCGTGAATCAGCACATCAACTCCCTGTGACTGTTTTTTCAATGACTGGCAGGGCACAGTGTCGCCGCTGATAACCAATGACCTACCTTTGTAGTCAACTCGATAACCAACAGCTGGATATGCCGGAGAATGATTCACTTTGAACGCAGTGATTTTGACCCCTTCTTTATTGACGACAACAATCGACGTGTCTTCTTCAGAGGATAAGCCAAACGGTCGGGCTCTACCGCCTGCCCCTGACGGTGGAACGGTGGCTGCTCCATGAAAGGCCACCCTGTATCCCGCATCGAGGCTGTAGGCATGATTGAATCCTGCAACTACGGTTTCGACACCCTTCGGGCCGATAACATCCACTGGTTTTGCATTGGATCCACCTGCCCAGCGTTGAAGCATCATCTCTCCCAGAGAAGCAATATGATCGGAATGAAAATGCGTAAGTAAAATCGCATCCACCTTGCCCATGTCAAAGCCCATCAGTCCGATGTTCCGGGCAGATCCCGGCCCGGCATCTATAATATATAGATTATTGCCAGCCTCTACGACTATACAGGGGCCGACGCGGTTTATATCGGCAAAGGGTGCCCCCGTCCCGGCAAGTCCCGCGTACAGCCCGTCTTCTTTCTTATATGTTGGGCTAAGAAGCCTCTGCTGGATTATCTTCGTTGCCATGAATGTGAAAATCTGCTTCTGGAAAACAAAAGCTGTCAGTACGACGATAACAATTATGGAAACCACCCAAATGGCAACTTTCAGTAAACGCCCCATAGGTTTTTTACATGAGTTTACGTTTTGCATGATTATTTCCCAATCGCAGAACCTGTTTTCTTTTTATTCATCACATACATTCATTTAAGTTAAGGCCTTGTTTTTATATTCATCAATTTTTTCCTGCATGAATTTGAAGCCGGGTGTTATATTCTCCGTCAGGCTCTGGGGGAGCAGCGTTTTGACGGGCTGCCCTATATTCAACTGCCCCCCGGTTAAAAACAGGTTATTTGATACATCAAAAATCAGTTTTCCCGGCACTCCGATGGCTATTTCATAATCATAAATACCTGAAAAGGCGCGGTCTCCCATGCCGGGTACCACAACCTGGGGAACTCCGGTGATAAAAGGGATAAGTCCGCCTTTCAGGCATGATTCGGCAAACCCCTCGAAAGAGGAAGTTGGAAAGTTCTCTCCATCATATGTTAGCGCATGGATAATATGTGTGATGTTCTCACCGTTTCCAAATATCAACACGGTGTCCGGCTCGAACCGTGCATCAGACATGGGGCAGCATATAAACCCGGCATACTGAGAAAGCCCAGGCAGATTGGCTTCACCAATCATGTTTTTGCCATGCTCCAGGCGCTTTTTTTCTGCCTCTGCATTCCGGTGCCATTTCTGGTGCAACTGGCTCTCCATCAGAACATCGAAAGGTATATCCACCCACCTGTGCATGACTGTGGCCGGCGTACAGAAATTATCATCGGCCGTCATGGCTATCGACAAGCCTAATCTCCGCGCGTAGGTAAAGGCCTGGCAAAGGCTGGACTTCTGGCCGAGCGATGCAGGCCTCAGGAAACCATCCGGAATCTCTCCTGTGTCGCGTATGTATTTGATGGCTATCGGGTAGCTCGATAAATGTAAACGGTCATAGATGTTCTGACCGGCTTTACGGTAATCGTCAATCAGCGCCATTGTATTTCCTCCTGCCTGAGTTTGATGGTTAATCTGATGAATATACCAATTAGCCTTACTCTTCCCCAATCTGGAAAACGTATTTTGGATCGGTTCTCACTAGCCGGCGAACATTAATAATCATGCTGATGGTGGCTCTAGTATCATATTTCTCTTTAGCTGCTTCGGTATTTCTGATGCGCAGGGGACGCCAGTGGCGCAAAGACCGCATCCATAGATAAAGATGTGATAATGCGTATTGCAGTACTTCAGGGAGTTGGCCACCTTTTGATAACAGGTTTCCTTATCATGAAAGTGTTCTGTTGTTATGGCAGTCACCGGGCATCGTTTTGCGCATTTCAAACACGGAAGGCCTTGATAATGCAGACAAGCGGCGTGGATATCCTCTGGTCTTTTACAATTGGGCTCAAGTCTCAAATTGACTACAAAGCTGCCAAGCCGATGCGTCACCCCTTTTTCCGTAATCAGAAAGTCGTGCATCCCGAAGGTGCCAAGCCCGGCGGCATACGCTACGTGACGATGGGACCACGGGGACGCCCATCCTACTTGTGGATATCGCTTTTTATTGAACATGGGGGTTACATCCGGCGCAACGGCCAGGATTCCGCGTCCCATCAGGGCAGACACAATCTCTCATACAAACGTCTGGCTGAAGATTTCCCCCAACAGGCGCGTCTGCGCCCATCGCTCCGATGTCCA
>JBDKVE010000274.1:0-9528 GCA_039679345.1 Anaerohalosphaeraceae bacterium | reverse complement strand
GCAAACTCGATGATATCCGGGTTTACAGCTATGCGATTGATCAGGATACGGTTCGTTCGCTGGTCCAGATGGGTCAGAATGCAGCCCCGTCAATTGTCAAGATTACCGCTCCGACCACGGCTATTCTGACCGGATCCACGCCAATTAATGTGGATGCAGAGATTTATGATGCCCATGGTGATGATATCACGTACAAATGGGAGCGGATTGGCACGGGACCTGCCGCTGTCATTTCGGCAACGGATGTTGAAGACCCGACGATCACCTTTACCGAGGTGGGTACCTATACGTTCCGCCTGACAATCAATGATGGTGTCTATGGTTTGACGAACAACATCTATCGCGAGTTTACGATCAAGATCGAACAGGCTACCTGTGAACGAGTCAAAACCGATGGTCTTCTGATGACTGGTGATATCAATGCAGACTGCAAAGTCAACCTTGATGATTTTGCGTTGATTGCACTGGATTGGCTCAAATGCAATGATCCTGAAGATCCCGATTGCGACAATCCTTATGTGAATGTAGTAGAGTAATCAGTATTTCTTTTTAAGATTCAGGGCAAACAGGCCGGGGCTTGCTCCGGCTTGTTTGCCCATATTAAAGACATTTTTGCAGGGAACAGATAAAATGAAAAAGAGGGCGTTTACGCTGATTGAATTGCTTGTTGTAATTGCAATTATTGCTTTATTACTGGCGATTATTGTTCCGGCGCTCGGTAAGGCCAAGGAACAGGCCAAAACCGTCCTTTGCCAGGCCCGCCTCAAGCAATGGCATCCGATTGTGACGACCTTTACGATGGACAATAAAGGGAAATTTCCCGACGCTGATTTTAACAATGACAAGGCAGCGGATGGGCATGGCCACTGGTGGATTCAGTCCCTCCGTCCTTATTATAATGATCCCAAGATTCGGTTATGCTCCAAGGCCACGGTAGCGCCGCCGTCGGCATTGTGGTCTGAGTTGCGAAAACCCAATGAGGCGTGGGCTTCTCCAAATCCCACCCCTCAGGACGAACCGAGTATTATGGTCAACAGCCAGGCGTGTATTCTTGGCAGTATCGGTCCCAATGGATGGTTGATTGACTCCACGGATGGGACCTTTGGCAACAGTGGAGACGATCGTTTTTGGAATAAGCTTGAAGATTTGCGGCAGCCCTCTGCTGTTCCACTATTTCTGGATTGCTTTTGGGTGGATGGCTGGCCCAAAGACACGGATGCACCTCAGCCCGCAGTCGATTCCGTTGCGACCTGGAATATTGATCAGAATCCCATGCAGCGATTCAGTATTAATCGCCATGTTGGTTATGTCAATGCTGTGTTTATGGATGGTACAGTGAAACGAGTAGGACTCAAAGGACTGTGGCAATTGAAGTGGCACAGGACATTTAATGTTGGGAATAGTTGGACACGTCCAACGGCTCCTTGGCCGGATTGGATGAAGTCTATGAATGATAGCCATTAAAATAACAAAAAAAGATAAAAAAATCTGTGAATCTGACGTTTTTATAGAGCCTAATAGGTCATATGTTTGTATATTTTAAGTATCGTAAATGTAATAACAATATATTAGATATATTCAAACTATAGATTTGCATGAAATCACTTTGTTCTGGGGTGGATGATGTCATTGAATAACATATTGGCGGTATGGATGAAACGAGTATTGTCTGTTTGTATATGTTTCGGGTTACTCAATCTGGCAGCAGAATGGGTGCCCGGCTGTTTCATAAACAGTGCATTAGTCTGCGCAGATGTCCCGTCAACAGATATTACCCAGCCCACAGATGCGATCATAGGAGTTCCCGTCGATGGGTCTTGGCCCAGTAATGAAGCTCCGCAGTATGCCATTGATGACAATGTAAATACAAAATATCTTAATTTTAGAGGAATAACTGAAGCGGCAGGTTTTTGTGTTTCCCCGGCAGAATCCAGCGCTGTGGTTGTGGGATTGACATTTACGACCGCCAATGATGCAGAAAACCGGGATCCTGTCCAATATGAACTCTATGGCTCCAATACCAGCATCAATGGTCCCTATACCCTGATTGCTTCGGGAGATATTATTGATTTCAATCAAACAAATCCCTGGCCGCGATACACAAAAAATACAACCCCTGTTTTATTTCCTAATTCCGTTGCTTATCAACATTATAAACTTGTTTTTCCGGCCGTCCGCAATGCATCAGGTGCCAACAGCATGCAAATCGCTGAAGTTGAACTGATTGGAGAGCCGGAAGGGGGTTGGCCTCCTGAAGTTGATGCCGGAGCCGACCAGGTATTAGCCCAGCCGCAAACCCGAACCCAGCTTGTAGGCAGTGTAGAGATTTATGGTGCGGTAACGGACCCGTTTCAGTATCAGTGGACTTTAACTGTTGCCCCGAATGGTGTTTCAATTGAAGACTTGGTCTTCGAGCCAAATCAATATGTGATAAATCCCAGTGTTCGTTTACCAGCAGTTTCCGGGATATACAGTTTGTCTTTAACGGCCTCCAATTCCCGCCATTCTGTATCCGATTCAGTTAATCTAATCCTTTCAGATTCCTTATGTCCGGTAGGCGATTTCAATCAAGACTGCCGCGTTGATACTGAAGATTTGCTTATCCTGGCTCAATCCTGGCTGGATGCGGATGTCCTGTCTGGCAGAGTCCCAGATTTGGACGGCAACGATGGTGTTACGCTGTCGGATATGGCTGTTTTGTCGGAAACATGGGGCATCCACGGACCATCTGCAATTATCAGTGAATTTATGGCATTGAATACTGCCAAAATTCCTCTCCAGGAAGGTCAAATTCAGGATGAAGACAATGATTCCTCGGACTGGATTGAGTTATGGAATACGACCGGTATAACTATTAACTTGGCCGGTTGGTATCTGACGGATGATCCGCTTAATCTGACCCAGTGGGAAATTCCGGAGTTAACGATGGAATCCGGAGCTTTTGCCTTGATTTTTGCCTCTGGAAAAGACAAACGGACGCCTGGTGAAATCTATCATACCAACTTTTCATTATCTTCAGGTTCAGGATTTCTTGCCCTCGTTGAGCCGGACGGCAAAACCGTTGCTCATCAATACACCTATCCAGCCCAGTATGGCAATATTTCCTATGGGCTGGGGAGTCCCACGGGCTTGTCAACTACAACCGTTGATCTGATTTTGCCCGGAGTTGAAGCCTATGCCAAAATTCCAACGGTTGCTGATGCCGGAACGGCATGGACTGCAAGTGATTATGTTCCGGATGGCTGGAAAACAGGGGCCACAGGGGTTGGATATGATACACAAAATGACTATAAATCGTTGATTGGATTAGATGTCAAAGACGTAATGTATGGAAAAAATGCCTCTGCATATATACGCATTCCTTTTTGGGTGGAAGACCTGACTGGCCTGCAGGACTTGAAACTGGAAATGATGTACGATGATGGATTTGCGGCTTATCTGAATACCGGCGATGTGGTGGCTTCAGCTAATCTCCCGGCGACCCTGACCTGGAATTCTCAGGCCAGTGCAGATCACAATGATTCGCTGGCGGTTCAATACGAGCCGTTTGTATTGTCTGACGATGTTCTCGGCCGTCTGCGCAATGGCTGGAATGTACTTTCCATCCATGGTCTCAATAAAGGCGCCAGTACGTCCGATTTTCTAATTGTGCCTAAATTAACCGCTGTCAAAACTGTAGGTGTGTCGATCACTTCATTGCTGGAATCGTATTTCCAAATTCCAACTCCCGGTAGCACAAATAATCCCGGACAGGTGAACCCTGGTCCTCAGGTTCGCGATCTAACCCGTAATCCTGTTCCGCCGCTTGAATCGGAGAATCTGGTTATTTCCGCCGCTGTATGGGCGACAAAAAATCCGGTCCAGCAGGTGGATTTGATTTACTGTATCGGTTATGGCAGCGAAATAACCCTCCCGATGAATGATGCCGGGCAGGGCGGGGATGCGGTTGCCGGGGACAGTATCTATACAGCGACAATTCCCACTACGGCGTATGGTGCCGGTGATATGATAAGGTGGTATGTTACAGCTTCTGATACAAAGAATGACCAGACGCGGGAACCGGCTTATCTGCTGGCAGAAAATTCTCCGCGTTATTATGGAACAGTGGTTAATGATCCATCAATGCAAACAAATCTTCCTGTATTTAAATATTTTCTTCAGTCACCTTCTCTGGAAGACACAGAAACCGGCACTCGATGCTCAGTCTTCTTTCTTGACCAATTCTATGATAATGTTCTCATCAAGCATCGTGGAGGCTATACCACAAGTGGTCGTAAAATCCATTTTAACGACGGCTATCATTTCATGTTTGATCCGAATTATGAACAAGTCGATGAGATTAATCTGAATGAGCAGGGTGCGGATCCGACCTATTTACGGCCTTCTCTGTCGTTTGAGACCTATGCAGCGGCAGGCTTGCCGTGCAGTATTGTATTTCCAATGCATGTAATTCGTAATAAAACCGATCTGTTTGTGCGGGTGTTTGTGGAGCAGCCGGATAGCCATCTACTGCGGCGTGTGGGATTGGATGATCATGGCGCGTTCTATAAAGTGTATAGCGACTTGGACACGTACCCGGCTGGTGATGAGCAGGTGGAGCGAAAAATTACTCGTTTGAATGAAGACAATAGCGATCTGATGACTTTAAGATACGGGATTGCACCAGACAATACCAATCGTTCGATTTATCTTTTTGACAATATCAATATCCCTGCGGTGATTACCTATCTGGCGGTCTGTACTCTGGTACACGAGAACGACCATACTCACAAAAACTATTTCCTTTACCGCGATACCGAGGGTTCTGGAGAATGGATGTTTATTCCGTGGGACAAAGACCTGACATTCGGGCTTAACAGCGGTATTGGCGGTATCATAGCCGACCAGGACTGGCCCAGTGACCTTGATCGCTCGCCCAGCCACCCGTTCTTCGGCAGCCAGCGCCATCAAAAAGTGGATTATCAGTGGAATCGTCTTTTTGATGCTATCTATGCCGATCCCACCTCCCGTCAGATGTATCTGCGTCATTTACGCACTCTGATGGATACGTATCTTCAGGCCCCGGGAACCCCAACGGCTCAGTTGTACTATGAAAAGCGGATCAACGAACTGGCGAATCTGATGACTTATGAAGGGATAGGGAACCTCACGACGAACCTGAATGCTATCAGAAATTCATATTTGCCGGTCCGTCGGACGCATCTGTATGTCAACCATCTGCAGGGTTCAACCTGGCCTGATGATCCGGCCGGCATTCCCGATGCCCAGCCCGCACAGGTTGATTTGCAGATCGGTGATATCGACTATAATCCTGTCTCCTGGAATCAGGATGAGGAATACATACAAATCCTCAATCCAAATACCTTTGCCGCGGATATCAGTGGCTGGACCCTGTCCGGCGGCGTCAGCCATACGTTTACCCCGGGTACGGTTATCCCTGCCGGTGGTGCTTTGTACCTGACACCCAATGCCAAGGCATTCAGGGCACGAACCACATCTCCCTCTGGCGGTCAGCACCTGTTTGTACAGGGCGGCTATAAGGGTCATCTGTCCAGTTGGGGCGAAACCCTGGAAATCCGTGATACGACACAACGATTGGCAGCTTCCAGGACCTACGTTGGTACACCAAGTGATGCCCAGCGTTATTTACGTATCACGGAGCTGATGTATCATCCTGCCGACAGCACGAATCCTCTCTATGGGGACGAAGATTATGAATATATTGAGCTGACCAATATCGGTACCGAGTCACTGCTGCTTAACGGGGTTAAATTTACCAAAGGCATTACGTACACATTCCCCGACAGCCTGCTGATCGGGCCGGGGCAATATCTGCTGCTGGTCAAAAATCAGGCCGCATTTACATCCCGCTATACTGTTCCACAGGAAGCCCTGGTTTTAAGCAGCTATGAGGGTTCTCTTGCCAACAGTGGAGAAACCATCAGCCTGGACGACCAGACCAATAGCACGATTCTTGAAATTACCTATGATGATAAATGGTATGCAATTACAGATGGCGAAGGCTTTTCACTGGTATTTAGTGGAGATTTGAACGGTTTGCCTGCCATCTGGGATTATAAAACATCATGGCGGGCAAGTACTCTGATTGCCGGTTCTCCCGGTCAGGCCGAACAGGGATTGGCTGCCGACAGTATTGTCTTTAACGAAATTATGGCCCATTCTCATAGTAGTTTACCCGATTGGATTGAGCTGTACAATAAAACCGACCAGGATATCAATATTGGCGGATGGTTCCTTACGGATGACAGTACCGACTTGAATACGATCCGCAAATACGAGATTCCTGCAGGTACGATTATACATAAGAACGATTATCTGGTATTTTATCAGGATACATCCTTTGGCAGCGTTTCTCTGCCGATTGAAAAACGGTTTGCCCTCAGCGAAGCCGGCGAGACCGTTTATCTGTACTCTGGTGAAAACGGAGAAGTTACCGGTTATTATCAGGCCCGTCAGAAGTTTGATGCGTCGGAAACCGGAATTGCCTTTGGCCGGTATGAAAAAGCATCACTGTCCAATGGATACGACTTTGTTCGGATGCAGATCCCAACACCGCTTCCGCCCAACACAAACAGCAGTCCCATGATCACCTCGCTGGTTATTACGGAGATTATGTATAATCCGGTACAGGGAGCCGATTATGAGTATCTTGAATTGAATAACCGCTCCGCGCAGGCGATATCGTTGATGACAACAGTGTCCACTGAAAACCCAAAAGGCGTGTTTACCTCACAGGATTTGCCCTGGCAGATTGACGGAATCGATTTTGAATTTCCCGCCGGTATGATTATTCAGCCCGGCGAATATATTATTGTAGCCAAAAGTCCCGACTTATTCAACAGTGCCTATGGTTCCAGTCTGCCTGTGGGAACCCGGGTATTCGGACCCTATACCGGAAAACTGAACAACAGCGGTGAAGAAATTGCTATTCAGATGCCCGGTGACCAGGAATATAACCAGATGCGGATCTATATTCCTGTTGAGACTGTGGATTACAGTGATGCCGCACCATGGCCTGCCGGGCCTAACGGGACTGGCCAGTCATTGCAGCGGACCGACAAAAACGCCTATTCGAATGACCCTGAAATCTGGACCGGAGCAGTTCCCCTGCCAGGAAAATAACAAATCTTCTCCTCCGAACAGGAAAATAATACAGAAGACAAGATTATAACCCAATATTTTGGTCTGGCGTTTCCCCTGTAACAGTGGGAGTTTTACCGGACATGACCCTGGTTTTTCACAAAAACAAGACATGGCAGAGATACAATGTTTGTTTTGTATGTGGGAGGCGGGTGAAAATACATTGAAATAAAATCCATAATTTGTTATAATTCTTTTCTGGACGCATCGTTTTTTTGGGGATATAGATGAATAGAATCAAACGACATTTAAATTGTGACGTACGGCGGTGTAATCTCGAACGTGAGGTTTCGATTGTTCGAGAAAATTGGAATTATAAGCAATTTGAAAAAACCTTATTGTTGAAGGGAGGTTCTATGAACAAGCTGTTTTTTGCATTCGTGTTCGGATTGGTACTATCTCTTTCTATGCTGACGCAGGCGGCTGTGTACGGTGGCGGCAGTGGAACGGCGGAGGATCCCTATCTGATCCAGACGGCCGAACACATGAATACCATCGGCGCGAATTCCGCCGACTGGGGCATGTATTTCAGGCTGGTGGCCGACATCGATATGTCGGGCTACAGTGGTACGCAGTATAATATTATTGGAAACGATACCACCAAATTCACCGGCGACTTTGATGGTAATGGACATGTCATCAGCAATCTGAGCTATACGTCAGAGGGTGTTGTTGCCTATGTGGGTGTGTTTGGTTATGCGGATGATGCCAGAATATATAACCTTGGCGTCGAGAACCTCTCGATTTCCGCAACGACGGGCAGCTATATTGGCGGCCTGGTGGGATACTGTGAAATTGAAACAATAATCTCTTCCTGTTATGTGACAGGATCTGTGGTTGGCCAATTCAATGTTGGTGGATTAGTCGGGTATAGCCAGGTAGGGTCGCTCATCGCCTGCTATGCAACCTGCTCGGTTACTGGACAACAAAATGTCGGCGGCCTGGTTGGGTATAATGCGGGTATCATTACCACCTGCTATTCGACCGGATTGGTTAGCGGAACAACGGGCGTCGGCGGTCTGGTTGGAAGCCAGAGCGGCGGTACAGTCAACAGCGGTTTCTGGGATACACAAACTTCCGGCCAGGCGGTCAGTGCCGGGGGTACCGGTAAAACAACCACCGCAATGAAATCGCGTGCAACGTTTACTTCTGCGGGCTGGGATTTTATTTTCGAAACTGCCAATGGCACCAACGATTACTGGCAAATGCCTTTTGTCGCCGGCTATCCTGTTATGAACTGGCAGGAAGAAGAGCGGGGCTTGATGGATCATGGGGTCATTGATTTCAATGGTGACGGAAACAGCGATATCCTGTGGCGTAATGTCAACACCGGCGTCTTTCTGACCACCTATATGAATGGTTTGACCCTGGGCCTGACCAAAAATCTTGGCGGCAGCTATACCACTTTGCAAATTGCGGGAACGGGTGACTTTAACGCCGATGGCAAGACCGATATTGTGTGGCGGAATGTCACCACCGGTTCCTATGTGGGTGCCCTCATGGATGGGAATACAACTCTGGAGATTAAAGGTCTGGGCGGCAGCAGTACGACCTTGAACATTGTGGAATTGGCAGACTTCAACGGTGACGGCAAAACTGACCTGGTATGGCGGAATGTCGCTACCGGTGCCTATCTGGGGACGCTGATGGATGGCCTGACGATGACTCAAACCAAAGGTCTGGGCGGCAGCAGTACAACCCTGCAGATTCAGGATTTAGCGGACTTCAATGGTGACGGTATGGATGACATCCTGTGGCATAATGTCAATACCGGTGCCTATCTGGGTACGCAGATGAACGGCCTGACTATCGGCCAAACCAAAAACTTCAGCGGCAGCTATACCACCCTGCAGATAGTGAGTCTTGCGGACTTCAACGCCGATAGCAAGATGGATCTCGTGTGGCAGAATGTCAATACCGGCGCTTATATAGGTACGCAGATGGACGGTCTGAATATGATTCAGCATAAAGGCCTGGGCGGCAGCAGTACGACGCTCCAGATTGAAGATTTGGCTGACTTTAATGCCGATGGCATGGCCGACATCCTGTGGCGTAATGTCAACACCGGTGCCTTTTTAGGCACCCAAATGAATGGGTTGACTCTGGGGCAGACCAAGAATTTCGGCGGTACCAGCACGACTCTCCAGGTTGTGGACTTGGCCGACTTCAATGGCGATGATATGGCTGATCTTGTCTGGCAGAATGTTAATACAGGTTCCTATATCGGAACACAGATGAACGGCCTGACGATGGTTCAGAACAAAGGCCTCGGCGGCAGTTTTTCAACTCTGCAGATGGCGGATTAACCGTTTTGTTGTAGATTTCTGTAATTGCTAGCAAGCTCAACCGAAAGTGTTTTTTCGGTTG
>JBDKVE010000273.1:0-6562 GCA_039679345.1 Anaerohalosphaeraceae bacterium | reverse complement strand
ATCTTTTCAGCAAACTTTAATGCTGGAATGGATGGCTTTGCCTATCTTGACGATTTGTTCTACAATACAACCCAGCCTCTCTACGCCAGCGGTGTGCTGGTGGGTGCCGGCGGTTTCACCGGCGGAGCGCTGCAGATCAACCTGGGCGGGATCAATAATAATGTTGTGCTCGGAATGTCCGGGGGCTGGCAGACAACATTTAATCTCGTAGAAGCGGGTACGGTAAGACTGGCCTTCAGGTATAATCTGACACAGTCTTCTCAATATGAGAATACGGAGTTTAGTAATATGATGTTGTCCATCGATAATGTATTGATTGGGACGACGACGACGGATTATATTGTAAGGATTACCGGTAACGGAAATGGCGGAGGTATCATTACCACGGGCTGGCAGTTATATGAAACAACTCAGATTCTGCCTGCCGGCCTCCATACCATCAACATTGGTGGTTATAATAATAGAAAGAATGCCCCCAATGAATCCACAACCATACTCATTGATGATGTGTTACTTGTGAGGAATTAAATGAACAGGCTCCATGTGAATGTGTTATCTGCCGTATTAATTGCCTTGATGATGTTGATGTTTGTCGGCTGTGCCGGAAACCGAAAGGAAACGGCAACAGCACAGCCGGCAACTTTTTCGAATGAGGCCGTTGATGCAAATCAAAATGGTGATTCAATGATCGCCAGGCAACTCCGGGAATCAGCGGGGATTGAAGTCGAATCAATCCGGCTTAGTTCGGCTGGTTATATGCTCGATTTCAGATACCGCGTTGTGAATTCGTCACTTGCGATCCCGATTTTGGATCGATCCGCCATCTGCTATGTGATTGACCAGAAAAGCGGCGCCAAAATGATTGTGCCGGCGCCGCCCAAGGTGGGATCATTGCGGCAAAAAACGGTTGCCCCGGTGGAAGGGAAAATATATTACATCATGTTTGCCAATCCGGGCAGAAGGGTTCAGTCCGCTGACAAGGTAACCGTGGTCATCGATAACCTCGAAATACCGGATTTGATTGTTCAGTAAAGGAAATCATTCAACTATGGGTCGTATCGCATCAATATGTTTTGTATGGTTATTGATTGTGTCGGTGGCCAGGGCTGAAATTCTGCAGGACCGGGATGTGATTTCAGAGCCGCTGACCAGGCAGCTCCGACAGCTCGCTCCGGGCAAACAGATACCGGTACTGATTTCGTTGCGGCAGCCGTTAGATGTCGCAGCTTACAGAGAGAAATCCGGCATGCAAAAAAGCCGACTGCTCACACATCTGAAAGATCGTACCGAACGAGACCAGAAAAATGTGCGGTATTTCTTAAAACAGCGGGAATTGCCCAATGTGCAATCGTTCTGGATTAATAATACTATTGCGCTCAGAGCCGGGCCTGATCTGATTTCTCAATTAGTATATTTTCCTGAGGTTGAAAGCATCAGGATGGATGACATTATCCATCTCGGCGATCTTCCCTCCGGTCAACCGGGAACTCCCCAATGGCATCTTGAAGCCACTGGGGTCCCGGCTTTATGGGCGCTTGGCCTGGATGGGACCGGAGTGGTTGTGGCCTGTATGGATACCGGTGTGGATCTGAATCATCCTGACTTAAAAGGGCGATGGCGTGGAGGGCTAAACAGTTGGAAGGATCTCTATAATTCTTCGCCTTTGCCGTACGATCTCTTCGGGCACGGCACGGCGACTATGGGAATTATGGTGGGAGGCAGTTATGGAGGAACGGCCATTGGTGCAGCTCCCGGAGCACAATGGATTGCCGTCAGGATATTCGATGAGAACGGGGATGCTCCCTATAGCAAAATCCATGAAGGCTTTCAATGGCTCCTCGATCCCGATGGAAATCCAGATACTCTTGATGCGCCGGATATTGTCAATAATTCCTGGGGTATTGACTTTGGTGTCAATCAATGTATCAACGAGTTCCAGCAGGATATTGAGATTCTGAAAATGGCGGGTATTGCAGTTGTGTTTGCGGCAGGAAATTCAGGGCCGCTTCCTTCTACCAGCGTCAGTCCGGCAAACAACCAGAATACTATTTCCGTTGGAGCCGTCGGTGAAACGGGATCTATTGCTCCATTCAGCAGTCGCGGTCCTGCGCCATGTAATAACGAAATATTTCCCACTCTCGCGGCACCCGGTATCAATATCAAAACAGCCGATCTAACCGGAGGCGGCGCAATTCCTGATTCGTATGCGTATGTTTCAGGAACATCCTATGCCGCAGCGCTGGTGTCGGGCAGTATGGCGCTTCTGATAGGGGCGATGCCTGACAAGGATATTAATCAAATTGAAAAGGCGATGATTCTCTCGGCTTCCGATGCAGGACAACTCGGGCCGGATTATCTTTATGGCTATGGAGTGTTCAATGTGATGGCTGCTTATGAATTCTTGTCTTCACCGTGTGCCAGTGATTTCGACCAGAACTATGAAGTTGGTTTATCGGATTTGGAACTATTTGCATCACAATGGCTTATCCTCGGATGTGAGGATTGCCAGGGTGATGTGAATCAGGACAGCAATGTGGATTATTTGGATTTTTATATTTTTTCAAAGCAATTTGGAAATAGTATTTGCAGGTGAAATAACCGGTGTATAATTGCATCATACATCATCGATCCTTTCACAATAAAATAGTCGAAAGGAGATAAATTATGGATCAGTACATACCTGAAATCAGGCTGGCATTGTCTTGTTTGGCAATGTTGGTTTCCAGTATTTCTGCCCAGTCTCAAACAGTCGAGCCACTCGCAATTGTCCCTGAACACATGACAATCACCACATATGAGGGGACACGAACTTGTGTTCGATGCCACGAAGTCGAGGCATTGGAAATGATTACTTCAGCGCATTATCAGTGGACTGGCATGGCACCTTATGTGACTAATGTCCAGGGTAATGTTGGAAAAGGCGATAGGGAGTTTAATACCTACTGCGGTACGGTGGTCACGTCCCGGCGGCTTGCCTGCTGGTCCTGTCATGCCGGCCTTGGAAAAACTCCGACAGGCAAATTGAATACAGAACAGATAAATAATATCGATTGTCTGATGTGCCATAGTCAAATGTATAAACGCAAGCCTGTTCCGCCGTATCCTTCAGCGGATATTAATCTGGATCGCTATGTAAATGTTGCTGATTTAGCTCTTTTATCTCAAGAATGGCTCAATATGGGATGTACACCAATGACTGGCTGTAGCAATACGGATCTGGCCGGCGGTGGGGGGATCGATTTGTTGGATTTTCAAATCCTTGCGATGGAATGGTTGACATGTACCGATCCCGCGGGTTCCTGTCTTTTTCAATGGACAGAAACTTTTACCTATCTGGATTATCAGGGTGTATCACATAGTTGGACCCTTCCCATTGAAGATGAAAATGGAGATTTTCAATACGGCCCCGATGAAGCAGCAATGGCGATTGATATTGTCCAGGTCGCGCAAACGGTTCATTTGCCAACACGGGAAACCTGCCTTCGCTGCCATGCCTATGCCGCAGGAACCGATTGCGGAAAACGGGGTGATTTAGGTACGGCAAGCGTATCTCCGCCGGTCGAAGTGGATATTCACATGTCTGAACAGGGTCAGAATTTTTCCTGTCAGAGGTGCCATAATTCAGTGGAACACAAAATTCTTGGGCGAGGATTGGATATCCGGCCCAGTGAGCGGATGGAAATTATGACCTGCTTGAGTGGTGGATGCCATACATCCACTCCTCACAGCAATACCAGGCTGGACACCCACACGTCTCGTGTGGCCTGTCAAACTTGCCATATTCCGACTTTTGCCAAGCTCAACAGCACGGAAGTAGAAAGAGACTGGACTCATCCGAATTGGGCTCAGGGATTATTCAGCGGCCAGGGAGGATACAAGCCGGAAGAAATTCGTGATATGCTCCTTACTCCATCATACCACTGGTATGATGGTACCAGCCGTGTTTATGTTTTGGGAGAAGTTGCGACTCTGAATGCAAACGGACAATATGAATTTGGAGTTCCCAATGGGGACATTGCCTCTCCGAGAGCACAGTTATATCCGATGAAAGAACATGTTTCTAATTCCGCACGACATGATGCGACGGGAGTTATTATCCCGCATTCCACATCAGAATATTTCTTCACAGGTGATTTCGAACGTGCGGTTCAAAAGGGAATGGAATTATCCGGCATGTCCGGCAGTTGGATACTGGTTCAGATTCATACATTCCAAACGATTAACCATGGCGTGGAACCGACTTATAATGCCCTGAAATGCGGAAAGTGCCATGACTCCTATTCCGGCGGTCCGGTGCGGATGGATTTGCAGTCACTGGGATATGTTCTGAAGGGAAACGCCTCTTTTGTGTGTACCCAGTGCCATGATCCCGAGGAAAACAAGCCATTTGATACTATTCATAACAAGCATGTGTCGGACAAAAAATACGACTGTTCTTGGTGCCATACGTTTTCTCGTCCTGAAAGAAACCTGACAATGCCCTAAAGCGTGAAAGTCAATTTCAATAAGGAGTGATTCAGGATGTCAACAAATCAATTAACACGCTCCAGCCTGTGCCGGATAGGATTGCTGTGTTTACTGTGTTCATGGAATATGACCCAGGGTGCCATTCTTGCCGATTCGGTGAATGACTGGCAAACAGCGTTTACAAATGATGGGACATTAAATCAGGGAGAGTTGGGATGGGAATATGGGTATATCAGTAATTTTACCGGAATGAATGGAGTCTATTACGGCTGGCATCAAAGTTTTTTTTATTGGCAGAAAGACAGCGGTATCGTAATCTTCTGGCCTGCCGGACAGATTCCTCCGGATGTTGCCTGGGGAGAGGGAGGAGATTCCACAGGATGTCGACCTCCGATGCACTGGGTGGATGGTGCCTATCCTTGGGCCGGGGGGGATATTAATAATCGATGGGCTGCGGCACGGCGCTGGGTCAGCAATTATACCGGCGCGATGGATATCACAGGTATCGTTAGCAGATATTTCGATCCCCTTCAACTGCTCGGATGGGATATTCTGTTTGTTGTTGCGATCAATGCAAAAACCATCGATGCTCCGGCAATTTACACCCGCTATCTGGCTTGGAATGATGCAAACACTTATAATTTTATTATTCCTGCAGTTCCGCTCAAACAGGGGGATACGGTTGATTTCCTATATATTCCCATAACAGGCAACGCAAACAGAAGTTATATCCGCATGAATGCTGTCATTCGTGAATCGACCGACTATCAAGGGTGTGATCTGGATGGGAATGGTATTGTGAATCTGAATGATTTTATTTCGTTTTCTTCTTACTGGCAAAATGGGGATTGTGGCAACAGCAATTGGTGTGGACGGACAGATTTAAATTTTGACTGGAAAACAGATATGATAGATTTATCCATATTTGCATCAGAATGGCTGAGGCGGACTTCCCCCAGAGGGGATTTTGATACCAACTACCGAGTGGATATGGAAGACTTGGCCGCCTTTTCGCAGCAGTGGCAAGCGACGGACTGCGAGATGAATAATTGGTGCCAGGGATGTGATATCAATCGTGACCGAACCTTGGATTTGGCAGACTCATATGCATGGATTTCAAATTGGCTGGTTTCTGAATAGTTAGACTGAATTCTAAGTTGATAAAGTTAGACCCTATATTATAGATAGTTGTGTTGTTCAATCCTGCAACTTTGCTACAACCCAATTCCAAATATCATCGAATGTCCATAACATCAAAATCTGTAAACTGTTCATGCAAAAAGAGTTGCGGACTGCTTGAGATGTATATACATTTTATGTCTATTATGCGTAGAACACAAGGCAGAGTCTCTGATCTAAATATCAAAGCATCTTTTATCAACCAAATATTTATAAATAATACAGATTTGTATTATACTATTTTGCCTCCACAATTGCTGTAATGTTTTAATTGGGCCACCAAATAATTTTTCGGTAATATAACTGAAATAGACTCAGGTGGACTTTTATCGCTCGGAAGGAAAAATTAAAACAGCTCATCGCAAAAACTATAACTGTCGTATCGTCAACGTCTTAGGATGGATGAATTAATATTTATTTTAATTATTTTTCAAAAAACTGGAGATTTTGAAATAATCCTATAGAGATAAAAAACATGGATACATAATAAAACATTCGATATCTATAAATATGGATGATAAAAGTACAAAATTCTTCAGTCTTTATACCAGCATTCATGGCCGGTTGTATTCCTATATCCTGGTCGTTGTGCATAACCGCGCTGTGGCGGAGGATTTGCTTCAGGAGACGGCTGCAATCCTGTGGGAGAAATTCGATCAGTACAGGGAAGGGACGAATTTCTGCGCCTGGGCCATGTGCATCGCAAAAAACAAATGTCTGTTATTCCTGCGAGAAAACCGGAAAACCAAGGAGCTGTTTAAGGGTGAATTTTATGAAAATCTGGCCGGGGTTGCCGAGCATTCCTCGCATGATTTTCCCCGACGGGTCAAGGCCCTGGATGAATGCATGCAGAGACTGAGCAAGAATGACCAAAAACTGCTTCGGCTGCGCTATAAAAATAATATCCCGGTCAAGG
>JBDKVE010000272.1:0-14115 GCA_039679345.1 Anaerohalosphaeraceae bacterium | reverse complement strand
CTGACAATGTCGATTATTTCATGGACCATTTCCACGGGAGGCTTGACCTTTAAGCCTTCTACCCAGCTCCAACTGTTATACGCCGTGGCATCATCGGTTTGCCAGAGCTGAGGGTCGGAATCTTTCATTCTGCCCCGTTCGATATCCAGCACGCCGACACCCCTGGGCAAATCCTCGCCCTTGCGGGTAATAATCACGTCCTTGCCCCACTCGGCCTGTTTGTTGTAATAATAGGCGGCAAATTTACGCTTGTACTCATCGGGAACCTTGCCCAGGCAGAAATCAAACCATATCTGGTCCGGCTGGTAAGCATCAATCACTTCCTGCAATTTGGTAAACCAGCGGTCGTAGGCGATTTTCGGGTCTTTGAACTGGCCATAGAGGTCTTCGAATTTCGGGTCTGCGGTATCCCAGCCCGCTTTGGCGGTATAATATCCCTGGATGTTAAAGCCATGATGAAATGAAGTAATGATTTTCATGTCCCGTTTGCGGATCGCTGCGACTAATTCTCCGACTACATCCCGTTTGGGTCCCATATCCCTTGCATTCCAGCGATTGACCTTGGAGGCCCACATCGAAAAACCATCGTGATGTTCGGCAACCGGGCCGGCGAATTTCGCGCCCGACTGTTTATACAATTCAGCCCATTGTTCCGGGTCGAATTTTTCAAGCTTAAACTTCGGAATAAAATCTTTATAGCCAAAGGTCGATGGATCGCCATAGGTGGCAACATGATGCTTATATACTCCATCATTTTCCTGGTACATCAGACGAGGATACCACTCTGTGCCAAAGGCAGGGACACAGTAAACACCTAAATGAGCATAAATGCCAAATTTAGAATCAGCAAACCACTCCGGCACAGGATGCTTGGACAGCGACTCCCAGCTTTCCTGATAAACCTTCACATCTTCCTGAGAAAAAGCCCACTGTGCAGTCAACAGGCATAACAAACAAGCCATCCAGACAATACTATTATTTTTCATAATACCTCCAAATAAGATTAGACTATTTTTTACAAAACCACTATTCCGGCGTAATTTCACCGTGGACATCCCAGAGGTCTTCCCAGCTTTGATTCTGCTTCCACAGAAAGACCTGCCCTTTGATGAGGCGGCAATTTTTGTCGATTTTGGAAATGGCCTGCATCTCAGATTCGCTCAGAGGCTCACCCACGGCGGTTTTGAGATTATCCAGATAGTGATTAACCGAAAACGGGATGGGAACCTGGCCGCGCTGAATGGCCCACTGGATGCAGACCGCCGAGGGATGAATCCCATGCTTTCGGGCAATGTCCAGAATCACCGGGTCTTCCATATCGACTGTATCTTGGGGGGTTCTATCGCGGTCAGGACGCCCCGGTGAACCGAGGGGGCAATAGCCGATCGGCAGGATATCGTTATCGACGCAAAACTGGAACAAGTCCGGCTGCTGGAAATGCGGGTGCAGTTCCATTTCATTGCAGGCCGGCTTGATTTCGGCATCCCGCAGGAGAAGTTTCAGCTTGGGGATAGTCATATTGGACGTGCCGATATGGCGAACCAGCCCAGCCTTGACCAGCCGTTCCATCTGTCGCCAGGTTTTCATATAATTGTCGTGAATATACGGACGGGCATCAGCGCTGCGTGAACTCACATCGCATTTGGGTGCATGGAAATTCGGAAATGGCCAGTGAACCAGATATAAATCGAGATAGTCTAATTGCAGGTCTTTGAGGCTTTTGGCACAGGAAATCAGCACATCGCCCCGGCCGTGCATATCATTCCAGACCTTGGAGGTAATCCACAAATCCTGCCGTTTGACTACTCCGCTCTGAAAGATCTGCGAGAATACCTTGCCGATACAGTCTTCATTGCCATAGACTGAAGCACAGTCAATATGCCGATACCCCGCCGAAATTGCCCCGCGAACCGCTTCGGCAACCTGAGAGCCTGAAACTGAATCGGAACCAAACGTGCCTAAACCAATGGCCGGGATAGACGCTCCTGTGTAAAGCTTTTTGCATGGAACTTGATTCGGATCAACCCCATTCCGGGCGGCGTTACCTTTTTTCTTCATGGCAATCTCCTTACATGGTTTCGTAGTACCGGCATTACTATACCTATTTTGCCCCAGCCTGCGACACCATATTTTGCATATATTATCGCCAATTTGCGCAATTTTCACTTGCATCAAAGCATTCCGTTGAGTATGCTTCTATTTGTTAATTTAGATAAGATTTATGCAAAAAACACACAAAATTATCCTGATGCTGGACTCTTCCCGAGCGGCCGACCGCGGAATGATCCGGGGGATTATGGATTATGCCACCCAGCGCGGAAGCTGGTCGTTTTACCGGCACTCCCCCCTGTTTCTAAAAGCCCCCTTCAGCCCCAGCAAACAGGACGACCTGCTGGCACGTCTTCGAAGTCTTGATGCCGATGGGATTATCGGGTACCTGCCATCGTCCCGTAAGTTCCAGCAGCTCCTCATTAAACATCAGTTTCCTGCCGTCACCATCCCTCTGAAAGAAATCATCCCGGGCATTGTCAACGTCCTTCAGGATCCGGCCATTGGTACCCTCGGGGCAAAATATCTCCGTGACCAGGGATTTGAACATTTCGCTTTTTGCGGACAGGACAATTACTGGTCCCAGGTCCGTCAGGAGGGATTTTCGGAATTTCTAAAATCAAACTATATTCATCCAATATTATTATGTGACACCAATAATAATATATCTGTGGAATCTCAGCGACAGTGTCTGTCTCAGTGGCTGCAAAGTCTTCCCAAGCCCATCGGCATCATGACCTGTAACGACGAAAAAAGCATGGAACTGGTCGAGGCTTGCCGGGAGGCCGGACTTCACATCCCCAATGAAATCGCCATTCTGGGCGTCGATAATGATGAGATGATTTGCGGATTAAGCCATCCACCGCTGTCCAGTATCGATTTGAATTTCCAGCAGGTTGGCTACAAAGCCGCCGAGACACTGGATTTGATGATATACAAGAAAAAACACAAATACGACGATTTGATGTTTATGCCCATGGGGATTGTGACGCGACAGTCCACGGATATCCGGGCTATTCATGATGAGGATGTAGCAGAAGCGATTCGTTTCATTCACAACAACGCCAAACGCGATATTCGTGTTGAGGATGTAGTCAATGCAACCGCCATTTCCGTCCGAAGTCTGCAATTACGATTCAAAAAAATCGTTGGTCGCGGTATCAGTCAGCATATCCGGATGATTCGGATTCAGCAGTTAGCCCATCAGATCATCCATTCCAACCAGCCCATCTCAGTGATCGCCATGGAACTGGACTTCCACGACATCAACCACGTATCGCGGATTTTCCGAAGAGAAATGGGAATCAGCCCGCTGGAATACCGCAAGAAATTCAGACTTTAAGCCAATAACCGCACGCTGCCATTCCTTTGAAAACGGTAAGCCAGAGTGCGAAAGCTAAATCTGGATACCCGCCTTCGCGGGTATGACAAATATAGTTGCCAATCTCAATTGAATTAACAAAACTGCAGGACACCAAACGCATCCGGCCTGTGAAAATTCGGTACCTCGGTAATAATCGGCGACCACGTCAGCCAGTGAGGATGCGAACAGTCATCGGCACATTTGTAAAAATTACCATGCCACTGCACACCGGGGGCCGGACGAACCACTGTACTGTATCGTTCGATAACCGAATAGGGAATAGCATATTCGAGCGTCCAGGTCATCGGCTGGATGATTTCCTGCGATACCGGCCCGGGCACAGAACCGATTATCCGAATCTGCCGGCTGTCCTGTTCGCTCAGATAGACCTGATTTTCCTTGGGGGCGGACTGCGCCCGAAACAGCATCACCCCGCAGCAGTTGGTCTCCAGATTAAAATATGCAGTATCCGGTTCTGGATACGGCGTGAAAAAGAACTCCACGCAACTGTCTTTCCACACCTCGCCATGCAGCGACTGTGCAATGGCACGGACATACTGATCAAAAACGCGAAAGATGACATAAATACACTGCTCATCGTACATCACCCGGAATTGCGTCTTCGGAAGATAGCTACCGGCCCCCTGAACATAGGTAATCTCCGCCATCGGGGCCGTTTGCCAGTCGGCCTTATCCCAGTTTCCATCCACCGTAAAACGGCCGGAATGCCGAACGATGTTATATGTCTTTGGCACTGGAGTCCTCAACAATCGTATTTCCCTTGACCATGGGGGCCTGATACAGACCCACATTACACAAAATCGGGCAATCCGTGGCATCCCGGATATTCAGTTTAATCTTCTGCGTGCTGACGGGATCAATCCGAAGCAGACGTTTATATCCAATCGTAGTCCCTTCGGCAGCCTTTTTCCATTGGCCATCCACCCAGACCTCGACATCAAAAGATTTAACCCGCTGCCCCAACTTGATATATTCCTGCAGCATGACCACATTGAACGATTTCTTTTCGCCAAGATCGATCTCAACCGATGCACTGACTACGTTATCATCCGTCGCCCAGAACGTCTCGACATTCGAATCCACCAGATTGGCCGGGCTGTAAACCGACCATTGTTTGCGTGTATTGGTGGCTTTTGCCTTCGCCCCCGCCGCAAGATTTGTCGCAAAGGTCTGATCCAGCACCTTGCGAAATTCCATCAGCCGCCGGCTGTCATTCTCGTGAATCAATCCCCGCCGATCCGGAGGGATATTCAACAGCAGCAAGCCATTCCGCCCCACCGAACCATAATAGATATCCACCAACTGCTCCAGCGATTTGACCTTGTCATCTTCGGACGCATGATAGAACCAGCCCGGCCGGATGGACACATCGCACTCGGCGGGTACCCAGTCGGAACCCTCCATCTGGCCGCTATTGAGCAGTTTTTGATCGGCTTTGCCTGGACCAAACTGGCTGCGATTCAGCATCGACCAGCAGGTCTGCCCGGCAAAACCACTCTCATTGCCCACCCATCGGCAATCCGGCCCGTCATCGGCAAACATACAGGCATCCGGCTGCAATTTACGAACTAAAGCCCGGTAGTCATCAAACGTATAGACCTGCTTTTTCCGCAACGGGCTGTCTTCACCCGGCGCCCCATCAAACCAGATTTCGGATATCGACCCATAATGAGTCAGCAATTCGGTAAGCTGATTCATATAATATTCGTTATATCGCGGGGAGTCCCCATACGTCGGCTCGTGCCGGTCCCAGGGCGAAAGATAGACACCAAAATCCAGCCCCGCCTCTTTGCACGCTTCGGATAATTCCCTGACGACATCCCCCTGCCCGTTCTTCCAGGGACTTTTTTCCACAGAATGGTCGGTGTATTTGCTGGGCCACAGACAGAATCCATCGTGATGCTTGGCCGTAACTATCACCAGCTTCATCCCGGTGTCCTTTAACACCTTAACCCACTGACGGGCGTCCAATTCCGTTGGATTAAAAACAGCAGGGTCTTCAGTCCCTTCACCCCATTCCCGATCGGTAAAGGTGTTCACAGTGAAATGTACAAAAGCAACATATTCCCGCTGCTGCCATCGCAACTGGCGGGGATGCGGCAGGACATGTTTTTGTGTGCCGATTTGCGATTCGATCTGTTCACCGGCTGCCGGGCTTGCCGTGTCCGCAGTCACCGCGGAACAACACAGTAAAACAACCGATAATCCCGCACTCAAAACCCGGACCATTTTATGGTTTTTCATAATTGGTATCCTCAGCGTTACCACACAAACATCAATCTTACTTTTTTCTACTGAAATGCTGTTCAATCTCTTCGAGGGTCTTGCCCTTGGTCTCGGGCAGGAAGAAAGCAGCGGTAATAAAGTAAATCACCGTGCACCCGGCCCAGAACATAAACATCGCCGCATAGCCGTATTTGCCGACCGTCGGCAGAAAGACCGCGGCAATCGATGTCGAAACAAACTGGTTGACCAGCAGCGCAATACTCATCCCGTTGGAACGAATCCGCGTCGGCATCAGTTCCGACAGCGCCAGCCAGACGCATACCCCCGGCCCGACAGCAAAGAACGCGATGAATCCCAGCAAACAGCACGCCACCAGCCAGCCATGCGTCGTATCCGGCACCGGCCCAACCAGAACCTTGCTAACCACCAGCGGAGCCGAAGCCGCATCGGCCGGGTTGGCAAACGGATTCAGATACAGCGAACGGAAGAATTTGCCGATGACACTGTCCTTCTGGACAACACCGGAGCGGGCAATTTCAACGGGTTTAGCCACCGGGTCATCAGTACGACGGGTCTGAACACCGGTAAACGGGCCGTAAGAATAGACAAAGGTCGCCTGCATGGGTGTTGTCGCCGGCCGGCCGGTCAACTGCTGACAGCCTGCGGCGTCAAACGTAAACGACAGGCTTCCCCCTTCCTGATTTTGGGAAACCATGGGGCGGACAACCTCACCATAATCCACGCGACCGCGTTCGGCCTGATAAAACAAAATCCCCGCCATCGCAAGGCAAAGAATAATCCCCGCACTACCCAGCGAGAGCAGAAATTTACGCCCTTTCCGGTCCACCAGCATCACTGCAACGACCGTCATAATACAGTTGAGAATCTTGATGCTCACATCACCATAATTGGCAACCGAGCCGGGAAGTCCGGCCTGATTGAGAATATTGACCACATACGCAAGAATGGAATTGACCCCTGTAGCCTGGTTGCAAGCCAGAATAATCAGGGCAATCACAAACGGAATGACATATTTACGGCTCAACAGCGAATCCTTCTGGCCTGCAACGCCCGGCTTGGCAGCCTGCGAGGTTGAGGCCATTTCCTGCAATTCCACCTGGGCCTGCTCCGGCGTGCGAGACCGCTTCAACGCCGCCAAAGCCGCTTCAGACTTGCCGCGCCGGAATAACCATCGCGGCGATTCGGTCAGCAGCAGTGTGCCTAAGCAAAATAAAATACCCGGCACCAGCGACACCCAGAAAATACTCCGCCAGGCACTGTCTTTGGCGGTATTAATCATGTCCGCCGCCTGAGCCTTATCCGCAAGAGCTCCCGCTGCCGAAATCACCCCATCGACCTTATAGGCATAATACAATCCGACCAGCGCCGCCAGCACCAGCCCAAGCGTCAGCATCCACTGAAATATCCCGGTACCCTTGCCTCGCTCATTGGCGGGAAGACATTCGGCCAGATACAGCGGAATCACCACGCCGATCAGGCCGCCGCTGATACCCTGAAGCAGTCGCCCGGACAGCAGCACACCATAACCCTGCGACAGGCAAATCGTCGGCACGCTCAGGACGAACAGCAGCCCGGACAGGAGCATAATCCACTTGCGGCCAAACACATCGGAGAGCATTCCTGCAAACAGGGAGGATAAGACGCTGCCCAGCAACACCGCTGCGACAATAAACGACAACTGCTGTGCGTCCAGCCCGGAAGTGGCCTCCAGATACGGCAATGCCCCCGCAATAATGCCGACATCGATACCATAAAGCAACCCGCCCGCCCCTGCGATGGTCAGTAATAGAACACGATAACGCGCAAGCCCGGAAACCGTTTCAGTCGAACTCATAAGTACTCCTGTATTCACTGTTCCAGATGTTGTCCTTACATGCCTCCTTTTTACAGACCTTGATACGATAAGTCAAGGCTAACCTCTTGAATCCATATTTATACTCTGAGAAATGACCTGTTCACTTTGCATCAAAACTGTCATGTTAAGCATCTTTTTTTACTGTATTGATACTCCTTTTGAGATATAGTATTTGTGAGATTTTCTGGCTGAAAGGATTCTTATGCGACACACAGCAAACCCTATAACGTATTTATGTATAGCATTTATCGTATTCATCTCTGTCGCTCTCGGTGCCCCACCCATCTCCGCCGATACCGGGATTATCGTTCGACCCGGCTTTGCCCTGACTGTCGCCATCGAGAACCTCGAACGCCCGCGATTTATGGAGGTCGCTCCGGATGGCACCTTGTTTATCTCCTTCCCGCACCTGGGGCAAATCAAATCCTGCAAAGACCTCGACCGGGACGGCTCCTATGAAAGCCTCGAAACTTTTGTGGAGAAGCATCCAACCGTACACGGACTATGCTGGCATGATGGCTGGCTCTGGTTTACCGAATCCGGGGCCATTTTTCGGGCCAGAGATGACAACAACGACGGCAAGGCCGATACGGAAGAAACTGTTATCCCGGCCGGACAAATCCCCAAAGGCGGCGGGCACTGGTGGCGGTCGATCCTCATTCACAACCAGCGGCTCTACACCAGTATCGGCGACAGCGGCAATATCAACGATGAATCCGCCACCGAACGCCAGAAGATCTGGTCGTTCAAGCTGGACGGCACCGACAAACAGCTCTTTTGTACCGGCATCCGCAACACCGAAAAATTAGTCACCCGTCCAAGCACCGACGAAATATGGGGTATGGATCACGGCAGCGACCGCTACGGCAAATTCCTGGAAGAAAAAGATAAGTCCGCAGGCCAGCCGATTACCGACCTGAACCCGCCCTGCGAGATGAATCATTATATTCAGGATGGCTTTTACGGGCATCCCTTCGTCGTGGGCAATCGCCTGGTCCGCTATGAATTCATGGATAAGCCCGATATTGTCAAGCTGGCCGCCAAAACCATCCCCCCCGCCTGGGCTGCCGGCGGTCACTGGGCACCCAACGCGATGGAGTTCTATACCGGCTCCCAATTTCCGAAAGACCATCAGGGCGACGCCTTCGTTGCCTACCACGGTTCATGGAACAGCAGTATCAAGGTGGGCTACTGTGTTACGCGTGTCTTGTTTGACACCGGCAAACCCTATGGCGAACTGAAGGTCGTGGACTTTCTCGACAAAGACGGCAACGTGCTTGGCCGGCCGGTCGATGTGGTCAATACCCCCGATGGTTCTATATTAATCAGCGATGACCATGGCGGCAAGATTTACAGACTGTCTTATCAACCCCAAAACGGGAATAAATGATGAAAACGCAATCCTGTCTCACATTACTGCTGGCCGCTGGCTTATTCGCAATCGTGGACTGTGAATCCAAAACAAAACCTGCCACTGCCGTTTCCGCCCCACCGTCGGTACTGATGATCCCTGTTCTGCACATTACGCTGGGGCCAGTCAGTACCTTCGAACAATCTTGTGCCCGATGCCATGGCCCACAGGGCAGCTTTTACGGTGAAACCTTTGCCAAATTATCTGACACCCAATTGCGGGAATTTGTCATGGAAATGATGGAAGGCCCGGCCGGCCTGCATCCTACCGAAGAAGATATCGCTGCCATGACGGCTTATCCTCGAGCTTTATCGGCGGGCAAACCTTATCTTATCGTCATGGATTATGCTGAGGAAAACGGATACCATCTTACCGGACAAGCTTCACTGCAAAGCAATTTGCTCATTGATACGGCTGGTGGCCAAGTGCAAGCAGTACCGGATTCCGATGGAAATTGGTCGGTTCAACTGCAAAGCCCGCCCCAAAGTATTCTCGTTCAAAAAGGCGACGCTCAGACCCTCGTGGATTTCAGGAAACCGTAGGGCAGATTTGGTTGAGATTACTTCTTTTTGGGCGAAGCAGTCGGCTTTGGTGCCTTCAACAGCACAAAAATCGTAATGCCCACGCCAAGCAGAATGAGATAAATGCTGATGTTTTGCGAAACCGTACCGCCTTTATAGAGCGTCCACCAGGCATATTCAAAGGGATTATCATCCCGCAGATTTTCAATCCACAGCCGCAGAATGCCGTAAATCCACATCACCGTCGCCATCGTCAGGCCCGGGCGACACGAGGCCCACAGCCGCCAGAATGCAAACATCAGACCCGCCAGCGTAAACGCGTACCCGCTTTCAACCAGTTGCGTCGGGTACACCTTCAGACAGCGGTATGGCCCGGCCACCAGCTCTTTCTGTGAATCGGTCAGCATTTTGTACGGCTTCAATGCGGCTTCGTATTTCTCATCGGGTCTGGCGGGAATCCACGATTGTTTATCCGTGCTCAGCCAGCCGAAGAAATCATCCTCGATTTTAAGCAATGGTTCGGTGCGATTCCGTGCAGGATCGGGACGTACCTGGCTGTTATAGGCCAGCGAATCGTAGGGAAAACGAATCCCGATGGGGCTGTCGGTGACTTTACCGTGACAGCATCCGTTCATCAGGCAGCCAATCCGGCCAAAACCAGACCCAATCATCAGGCCAATCGCCAGAATATCCAGACATATCATCAGCGGCATTTTCATCTTGCGCAGATAAATCAGCAGGACCGCCCCGGCAAAAATCACGCCCCCGAGAAACTCGAAACCCGACCCGGAAAAAATCGAAGCGAGGTTGCCCCTGAACTGGTCGTAATGATGAATGACATAAAACAGCTTGGAACCCACTAAGCCTGAAATCAGGGCATACAGCCCGGCATTGCCGATGACCTCTCCATCCAGCCCCGCCCGACGCGCCATACGGCGCATCACCCATAGCGCAGTCAAAAAACCAATGACCATCATCGTACCGTAACTCTGGATGGTCAGGTGAACAAAGGGGATTTCAAACAGCTTAGGATGCATCGGGATAGATTACGTCAGCAGTTTAAAGTGATTGTTTTCGTCGCAGGCCAAAACCTTGGGCTTATGGGCCTTGAGTTCGTCCGGGGTCATATAGGCAAAATTCATAATAATGACGATATCGCCGGGGTCAAACAGCTTGGCCGCCGCCCCCAGCACGGTAATTTCCCGGCTGCCTGCAGGCGCGGGAACCACGTAGGTCTCGACCCGCTGGCCGTTGGTCACGTTGGCAACCAGCACTTCCTCATAGACGGCAATGTTGGCCGCCTTGAGCATATCCGAGTCAATCGCGATCGAGCCGGGGTAATCAACCTTGGTCGCCGTGACCCGGCCGCGATGAATCTTGCCTTTAAGAGCCTTTAAAAACATCGGCTAAAATCCTTATTTCAAATCTTTTTTTATCTAAAATCAAAACTGTATGACTCCAGCATGGTTTTTTCCGCCAGAGGCGCGGCTATGTAGAGCCTCGCTGTATGCTGTGGCCATCCGCGCGGCATCATTATGCCCGTTGGGCATATTATAACTGAAAACGAATAGGGTTCAAGAAGATTAACATATTATCAATCAGCCGGGCCGGACCGACGCGACAGGCAATAGCAACCAGGGCATCCCGGTCAATCACCTGCAGCGATTGCAGGCTTTTGGCATCGACAATCGAAATATAGTCTGGCGTCCCCCCTGCCGCAGTCAAAACCTTGTCCATCTGGCTGACTAATTCCGAAACCGAGACAACGCCTTTTTCGACCTGCTGCTTGCAATGACTCATCGCCTGATACAGACACACCGCCCGCCGTCGATCATCTGCCGAAAGATACCGGTTGCGACTGCTCATGGCAAGACCATCCGGCTCACGCACGATAGGACAGACTTTAATCTGCATCGGGAAATTCAGGTCTGACACCATCCGGCACAGCACCGCCGCCTGCTGGGCGTCTTTCTGCCCGAAATAAGCGACATCCGGCAACACAATATGAAACAGCTTCGTGCAGACCGTCGTCACCCCGCGAAAATGCCCCGGACGACTGGCCCCGCAAAGCCCTTCGCCCAGTTTTTCCACATCCACCCACGACAAGTTTTTTTCGGGGTACATCTCCTCAACGGCCGGGGCAAAAATACAGTCGGCGCCCATCGCCGCACAAAGCTTTGCATCTTCATCCAGCGTCCGCGGATATTTGCTGAAATCCTCCGTCGGCCCAAACTGGGTTGGATTCACAAAGATACTGACCACCACATACCCGCATTCGGAGTGGGCTTTGTGAACCAGCGAACCATGTCCGACGTGCAGCGCCCCCATCGTCGGCACAAATCCGATGGTCTTGCCTGCCTTGCGTGCGGCAGCCACCGCCGCCCGAACCTCATTTATTGTGTGGACCACATGCATCTGTCATTTTCCTCATCTGCAACATACCAGCTTATCTCGCGGGCCAGTGTCTCGACTTGTTCCGGCATCCGACACTCTTCGGCCCGGATACGAATCACCGGACAGGCCGTCCATCGCTCGAACAATTCATGATACCATATTTCCAGTTTCACCAGAAACTCCGGCTGAATCCCCTGCTCGAACGACCGGTGCCGCTGATGAATCCGCTGCAGACAATGTTCAACCGTATCTTCCAGATAAATCACCGCCGTCGGGACCGCCGCCTTTTTATGCTGCTCCGGATAGATCGTTTCATACTCGGCCAGCATCTCCGGCCCCAGCCAGCTCCGGGCATAAATCAGTGCCTTTTCGAACACATAATCATTGACATAAATCCGCCCGCCATTGAGCGACTCAGGCGAAAGCTGACGGACACTGCTGCCCAGAAAATACAACTCTGAATCCAGCGCCAGTTCCGTATGGCCCGCATAGACTTCCGCCAGGTAAGGATTCTTATCAAATTCCTCATAAATCGCCTGTCCGGCCAGGGCATTAGCCAGCCCGCGTGTCAGGGTCGTCTTGCCGACGCCGATAAGACCCGCAATAGAAATCAATTTAGGCTTATCCGGGCGGACAAAAAAATCCTGCCCGTTGAGCCGTGCGGCAAGCGTCCGCATATCCCGCCTTAGAATTGGATGCGCCCGGTCGGGGCAAAGCTCCGCCAGACCCGCCAGTACAAAACTGCGAAGATGAAGCTGCCGATGCGGGACTGTCAGTGATGGCTCACAAATAACCTGATCCCCATACAGCAGCAAATCCAGATCCACCGTGCGAGGCCCCCATTTTTCCACTCGCACCCGTCCAAGCCGCAGCTCAATTTCCTGAAGGGTCTTGAGCAGCACCTCCGGCGTCAGAGGTGTTTCAATCTCGACAACCACATTGAAATAGTCCGTGCCAGACGAATCCCCCAACGCCTGAGTCTCGATAACTCGGCTCTGCCGACGCAATCGGCAGCCCGGCGATTTGGCGAGCATCTCGACCGCCGATTGAATAAACAGACGACGGTCTCCTTCGTTGGAACCCAGCCCGATGTATGCGATTGTTGAATTCATCATATTTTTCAGGAACCACAGATTACACCGATTTCACAGAACACTCTATACCATGAATAAATCCGTGTAATCTGCCAAATCTGTGGTTTTCTTTTTTTGCACCCGGTGCCTGTCTTACAGATTTGCAATTCGCTCCAGCGCTTCTTTGACTTTGTCGGATTGGTTGAAGGCACTCAGCCGCAGATAGCCTTCGCCCGCGGAACCAAACCCGGCCCCCGGCGTACCGACCACATTGGCCTTGTTCAGCAGCATATCAAAGAATTCCCATGAGCCGACGCCCTGTGGGGTCTTTACCCAGACATACGGAGCATTCCGCCCGCCAAAAACGGTATAGCCCATCTTCGTCAGCGAATCCACCATCATCGCGGCGTTGGACATATACAGGTCGATAATCTTGCGAACCTGCTGCTTGCCCTGCGGCGAATAAACAGCCGCCGTCCCAAATTGCGTCACATAGCTGACACCGTTGAATTTTGTGCAGTGCCGCCGGTTCCAGATGGGTGCCACTTCGACCGCTTTGCCGTCTTTGGTATAGGCCTTCAATTGCTTGGGCACAACCGTAAAGGCACAGCGAACGCCGGTAAATCCGGCCGTCTTGGAATAGCTGCGGAATTCGATAGCCACGTCCTTAGCCCCGTCGATTTCATAAATCGTATGCGGAATCGACGCATCACGAATGAACGCCTCGTACGCCGCATCAAACAGAATCAGGGCCTTGTTCTGCCGGGCGTAATCCACCCAGACTTTCAATTGTTTTTTGGTCGCCACGGCCCCGGTCGGATTATTCGGATAGCACAGGTAGATAATGTCCACATTCTGTTTGGGCAGGGCCGGCACAAAGTTATTCTCGGCAGTACAGGGAAGATAGACAATCCCGGCGTACCGCCCGCTGGCATCACAGTCGCCCGTCCGCCCAGCCATCACATTGGTATCTACATATACCGGATATACCGGGTCTGTTACCGCAATGACATTATCCAGACCGAAGATTTCCTGAATATTGCCGGTGTCGCATTTGGCCCCGTCACTGACAAAGATTTCATCGGGGTCGATGCTCACCCCGCGGGAGGCATAATCATTGTCGGCAATGGTCTTCCGCAGGAAATCATAGCCCTGCTCCGGTCCGTAGCCATGAAACGTCT
>JBDKVE010000271.1:0-10470 GCA_039679345.1 Anaerohalosphaeraceae bacterium | reverse complement strand
TGTTTTCGGATGCAGATAAAAACACATCCGAGAATGAAAAACACCAGGGCGATCACGCCCATGACGGAATGAAAAAGCGTATCCTGGGCCATGAGGGCTTGGGCCTGCTGCTGTGTTGCGGGGCGTTCCAGTAAAATGGCCTGAATCCATTCGGGCCATTGCAGCAGTGAGGAAAATGAGGTCTGCCAAAGCATTTTCGGCAGGTCCAGGCCGTTTCTGTGGTCCACATTCAGCAGGACATGGTAATAATGGCTGTCCGGGGAGCCGGGATGCATTTTTGTGCCGATGAGCCAGAGGACCATGGGCACGGCGGCCAGGCAGCAAAAGCCAAAGGCCTTCCATTTTTCGCGTTTGGAGGGTCGCAGAATCAAGTCCAGCAGAAAGGCAAGGCCAACCCAAGCGAAACACTCATAGCGGGTCATGGAGGCAATCATGGCAAATACATAGCACCACCAGGAGCGCCGCAGGATAAAATACAGGCTCAGCAGGGAAAAACAGACAAATGCCGTTTCAACGATGGGGTCCACCATCATTGCCAGAGTCCATGGGTTGAGTGCCGCAATCAGACACAGGCATACGGCCCCGGTGGACTCCCAGTAAAATCGGCAGATTTTATAAAAGACCACAATGCTCAGGGCGTACAAGATTTCATTTAAAACCAATCCGGCGGTAAAGTCCGGGTGAATGCTGTTGAACATCAATTTGCTTAAGAGGACCTGGAGCAGGCCAAGAACCGGCACACGCTTGAAGGTGGACGGCATTTGAAAATTTGCGATTTCATTGCCAATCTGCACAAAGGCGGGGAAATCTGAATTGGGTACGGCTTTCTGTTCAAAGAAAACGACGGCAAGATAAATCCCCAGCAGCAGCATCAAACCCAGTGAAATGCGTTCAAGCCATTTTTGCCCCTGTGCCGGATCGATCCACCGAAGCTCGGTGATCTGCTGTTCGGCGGCAAGAGTCGAGCCTGAGAGTCTTTTTTTATTCTTCAAGGTCTTCACGACGGTCTCCTGTTAAAGGGGGCATTAGTCCCTTTTCTTTACAGCAAAGGCCCAGAGGTTCATGCCGCATTCAAAAGAGCCGGTTGTGATCGTATCAAATCCTGCCCCGGCAATACAGGTCTTTACTTTCGTCTGCGTAAAAGTGTCTTTGTGGTCGTCGATTTCTTCCCGGCTGATGAGGCGGCAAAATGCCAGCCCCCGCAGCAGTGCGTCCGTCCATGCGGCCGGCGTGGTCATCATCAGTCTGCCTCCCGGCCTGAGTATGCGATATACTTCCGACAAGAGCATGGCGACGGCGGGCGGCTCGATGTGTTCAATGACCGCCAGCATGGTGACGGTATCAAAAAAGCGGTCTTCGAAGGGGAGTTTGACCGAGCGAGACAGGTCATGTTCGACGAGGGTGATTCCCATTGATGCCGCATGACGGGTCAGTTCCTCTGACACGGATTTTTCAAGCCCGAATTTCTGCCGGGCCTGCAAATCAATCAGGAAAGCCGGATAAGCCCCGCTCCCAATATCCAAGCAGCATTGCAGCGGATAATACGGTTTCAGTTTTCGATAGGCGATGCCGTGCCGCAAACGGGCAATGAGTTTGTCCAGCGGACCGTAACCTCGGACGACGTTGGGAGTGGTCATCGCATCAATTCTCCTTCGGGTGCAATCGTGTCAGCACGTTGTGTATTTCCAGAAAACGCTTGTTCACGGCGTGCAGCAGCAGGCCAATGAACATGAACAGGAATGCCAGCATCATCAGCCCGGCTGCTAGAATGGCTGAGGGCACGTGCGCGACATAATGATTGGGGTTGACCAGGTAATCCCGAACCGGAAGCCAGCCCGCCACAAGGCCCAGGATAAACAGGATGCCTCCGATTCCGCCGAAGAAGGTCAGCGGCTTAAGGGAACGGAAGAGACTGAATAATTTCCACACTACCCGGAATCCGTCACTGATCGTGTGAAGCTTGCTGACGCTGCCTTCGGGACGGGCGCGATAAGGGATATCGATTTCAATGATTTTTCGCTGATAATACAGGGTCTGGATGGTCAATTCGGTTTCAATTTCAAAGCCTGAAGAAATGACCGGGATTCGTTCGATAATGGCCCTGTTAAAGACGCGGTAGCCGCTGAGAATGTCTTTCAGGTCGGAACCCATAATCCAGTTGATGCAGCATCGGACCATCCGGTTTCCAAACAGGTGAAATTTGCGGAACGAAGCCTCCTCGAACTGAGCGTTTCGGCGGCCTACCGTCATATCGGCAAGTCCCTGCTTGACCGGTTCCATCAGGCTGTGAATGCATTCGGCGGGATATGTATCATCTCCATCCACCATGATGTATAAATCCGCGTCTATGGCGCTGAACATTCTTTCCACCACGAAGCCTTTGCCCTGTCGCGGCTCCAGAATGATTACGGCTCCATTTTCTTTGGCAATTGCGACGGAGCGGTCGGTGGAATTGTTGTCAAACACATAGATGACGGACTCAGGAAGCTCTCTGCGAAAATCCTGAATGACTTTTCGCAGGGTCTTTTCTTCATTGTAGCAGGGTATCAAAACTGCGACCTTGTTTTTTGCCGTCTCCTGCATGATACGGGATTTCCTATAGATTGTATTATGGCTCAGTTACGCCGCTGAGTCGTATTTGCGCTAAAAACTATCATAAAACGCGAACATTGTCAACTTGATTGCCAAGGTATTCTGTCCGCAATAGACAGAAATTGCTTGTCGATGCAGATAGCGTCAAATTATGCCCTGACCAGTCGGCCAAACAAGGTCAATGCCGTTGTTTGTGTGATCTCCAACTGAACGAACTGTCCTGCGAGGGCGGCCGGGCCGTTAAATACCACGATATAATCATGGGCGGTTCGTCCGATGAGTTGAGGACAATCCTGGTCTTCTGTGGTGTTCACACGCGACTTTTTGCTGAGGCCTTCAACCAGTACTTCCAGCGTTTTGCCGATGAATCGTTTGTTGTCTTCTTCGGCGATCTGATTGACAATCTCCAGCAGTTCCATATTGCGCTGCTGCTTGACCTCGTCGGGGATATCGTCGGCCAGTTTCTGTTCGGCGCGAGTGCCCGGACGCGGGGAATATTTGAAGATAAAGCAATTTTTGTAGCGTACCCGGCGAATGAGTTCCGCCGTGGCGAGATAGTCGTCCTGGGTTTCGCCGGGAAAGCCCACGATGAAATCGCCAGCGATGGCGATATTCGGCACGGCAGCGCGGGCTTTGTCCATCAGAGCCATGTAATAAGCGGAGGTATAGCCGCGATTCATGGCTGCAAGGATGCGGTCGGAACCGCTCTGGGCGGGGATATGGAGGTAAGGGCAGACCTTGGGCAGATCGGCCATGACCTGAAGGATTGAATCGTCAAACTGTCCGGGATGGCTGGTGATAAATCGGACCCAGTGCACGCCGGAAATTTCGCTGACTTTTTCAAGCAGGTCGGCCAGTGTCCATGTCTTGTCGCCTTGCTGGTAGCGATAGGCGTTGATGCTCTGGCCCAGCAGGGTGATTTGCTGGATGCCGGAATCGACCAGTTTTCGGGTCTGTTCGAGGACCATTTCCGGGGGACGCGAAATCTCCGGGCCGCGAACATACGGCACGATACAGTACGTGCAGAAATTATTGCAGCCCCGCATGGCGCGGATAAAAGCCTGAGATTTGATATGATTTTTGTCGGAATCATATTCTATCTCAAATTCGTCCAGTATTTGCTGGTGTTCGAGACTGTCTGGACGGCGAATGGATTCGCTGACGGCCAGTCTGGCGTCATGTTTTTCGATAGCTTCATCAATCAGTCGGGGAACCTCGGCCAGTTGGCCGGGGCCGGCGACGATATCCACGCAGTCGTGTTTGAGCAGTTCTTCGCCCATTCGCTGGGCCATGCAACCGATAACCGCAACCAGTACGGCGGGACGTGTTTTTTTGAGGTGCTTGATATGCCCCAGATGCGACAAAACCCGGTCTTCGGCGTGCTGGCGGACCGAACAGGTGTTAATGATAATGACGTCCGCATCGGCGGTCTTATCCGTATGGACGTAACCCCTGTTGGACAAGGCATTAAACAGCAGGCCGGAGTCCAGCTTGTTCATCTGGCAGCCGAAGTTTTTTAAATGGAATTTCCTTGAATTCATAGGGGGGCTACTATACCAGAAATCTTTGGATTTACAATTTACAATTGTTCGGTTTGGCCTTACAATTCTCCGTCTATACGATAGGCTATGAAAGCAATCCATCCAAATCGAGAATTGATAGAAAACGGCGGCAAGCACGCGGTCAAACGCGGCAGGCTGGGGGGCTTGCATTGGGAAAATTTCGATTTTCTCAATCCGGTAGTAGAGCTTCTGGTTAAGGCTGTGGGACTGTATCGGCGGGGGTATCGCAATGCGACCAATATCCGGCTGGAGCAGGTCCGGCTGGAACTCGTGCGGCTGCCGAAGGCCTTTGAAGGATTTCGATTATTATGGGTGTCGGATATCCATGTTGAACGGTTTGACCATCTGCCGAATTTGATTTTGGGACATATTGAACCTTTGCATTATGATTTGTGTGTTTTTGGCGGGGACAGTTGTTTTGAGCATTTTATCTCCGAGAAGGCCTGCTGTCTGACGGAGCGGCTCGCGGCCGGGCTTGTCAGAAAATCACCGGTGCTGGGGATTCTGGGCAATCACGATTTTTATCAAATTGCCCAGTTACTGGATTCGCTGGGTGTGAAAATGCTTTTAAACGACAACCTGCCGATTAAACGGGATGGGCAAACGCTGTGGTTTGCGGGCGTGGATGATTGTCATTATTTTTGTGCGGACGATATCCAGCAGGCACGCAGCGGAATTCCAGATGATGGCTGTAAAATCCTGCTATCGCATTCGCCGGAGCTTTATCAACAGGCGGAGAAGGCCGGCTTTGATCTGTGCCTGTCGGGGCATACGCATGGCGGGCAAATCTGTCTGCCGGGAGGAATTTCGGTGATTTCCAGTGCGTCGGTGCCGCGACGCATTCGACGCGGGCTTTGGCGGGAAAACAACATGCCGGGCTATACCTGTCGGGGAACAGCGGCCAGCGGGGCGGCGGTACGGTTTAATTGTCCGGCGGAAATTACCCTGTTTACCCTGTCTGGTTGTCGCCAAGGATAACAGGGACTATTGGCCGGTTTATTTGAGTGGGATTTTCAGTTGCATTCCGGGCCGAAGCTGTTCGGGCTTTTGAAGGATATCCTGATTCGCGTCCAGAATTTTCTGCCAATCTGTGAAATTGCCGTAGTACTTTGTCGCGATAGAACCCAGAGTTTCGCCTGTCTGGACAACATGAATTCGAGATCGGTCCTGGGACGCTGGTGTTTTGGGAGATTCTGCGGGTATTTCGGTACTCTCCAGATCCTGAGATTTGATAGCAGCGGGTGTTGACTCGACCGTCTGTGGAGTGAAGTGAACCGGTTCGGTTTCAAATTGTTTTAAACGCCGCTGCTGAGGGGTATCTGAAAGCAGACTAAAAAGAGTCCACCCCAGTAAAACGATTCCGGCTCCTGCCAGCATTCCAATTTTCAAATCCTTTTGCATCATTCTTCCCGCTGTCCGGTCAAATTTCCGTATTCACTGTAAGTTGTCCGGGCGGATTAATCAACAAAAAAAGCCGGGATGCCAAAGACATCCCGGCCGATTTACATGGGAAATGAAATCCTGTTATTCCGCTTTTTTCGAACCGCCCAGAATCAGAATGGGGGCTGCGATAGCGATGGATGAGTAGGTACCAATCAGGATACCGAACAGCATCACGAAGTTGAACCCACGGAATCCGGAGCCGCCCCAGACATACATCACGAACACGGCGATGAAGGTCGCAAACGACGTCAGGATGGTTCGTGACAGGGTCTGGTTGATACTATCATTGATAATCTGAGCGGTTGGAACCATGGTTTTACCCCGGTTTTCACGGATACGGTCAAAGACAACGATGGTGTCATTGACAGAATAACCGACCAGGGTCAGGAACGCTGCAATCAACTCCAGGTTGATCTTGAAGTCTTCAATCAGCAATGCCTTGCCGAAGACCGTCTCGGCGATGTAGGTACAGCAGACAACCACACCCAGTGTGATGATGACGTCATGCATCAGAGCAACGACCGCCGCAACACCATAACGGGCCGTACCGAACCGTACCCACAGATATGCAATCATACCCGCAAAGGACAGCAGCATGGCGATCAGGGCACGGGTCTTGGCTTCTGAACCGACGGATGCATCGATCTGGGTCACGCGCGACAGGGTGCTTTCCAGCGAACCGGCGGCAATCAGTTTGGCTTTTTCGTTTTCAATATAGCCGGTCCATTCGCTTTCCGTCAATTCACGGAATCCCGCTTCGGGATGCAGGCTGACATACACAAAGCTGCTGATCTTGTCGTCCGGTGAAAGGGCGGTCAGGGTTTCACTGAGCAACTCGTACTTATACCACTTGATATTCTGCATGTCCGCTTTGAAGCGAATTTCCCGGATTCGGGCGCTGATATCCGCGGCTGTGGTTGGATTGGCGAGTTTGCAGACCATTTTGATTCCGCCAAGAAACTCCGCCAGCTCACCGTCGATATCATTAATTTTTTCAGCCGAGACAACTTCCGGCGTGAGATTTTCCTGCACCGCCAGATAATCGGCAAATGCTTCCCGGACCGCATTGGTTACCACTTCATCCACAACCACTTCGGACACAACACCCTCTTGTCCCACGGTTTCGGTCAGGACCTGTTTAATCATGGAGGCGTTGACGCGGGAGGTAACGACTTCAAACGTTGTGGCATTTTTTGCGGTAATTTTCAACTTGGACAGAACAAACTGAAGTGTGTCTTCCGCCTGATGGATTTTACCGGTCAGGGTTTCAGGCGTCTGGCCGGGGGCATTCATGGTGATGACCGCGGTGGTACGGTTGGTTTCCGTGGTGGTGATTTCATACTGGCGTCCGGTATCCCCCACGCTGTTGATACGGGCGGCTTTCAGCGGAGAATCGCCAACGGATTGTTTAAAGATTTCTTCCACCCTGCTGCGGTCAAAACCGGTGCCTTCTTTCAGGTCGATTTGAACACTGGTACCGCCGGTGAATTCAATGTCATATTTGCTGTTGACCGCCTCGTTGCGTGTGAAGAAGGCGATCAGGCCCAGCACAATCAGGGTTCCTGAAAATACTACAAAGACCGGTCGCAAGCCCATCCAGTTGATGTTAATCTTCTGGAACAGGCCGAGCATCTTAAGGTCGTTGCCAAGCAGACCCTTGCCGGTCAGGAAGTCAAAGATTAACCGGGTGACGAACAGGGAGGTGAACATACTCCACGCGATACCGATCATCAGTACCAGAGCAAATCCCTTGATTTCTTCCGAGGCCACCAGATACAGAATTGCGGCGGTCAGGAAAGTCGTCAGGTTGGAGTCAAAAATGGTTGTGAACGCACGCGAGTAACCGTTGGCGATGGCTGAACGCAGCGATGAACCGCGACGCAGTTCTTCACGAATACGCTCAAAAATCAGCACGTTGGCATCCACGCTCATACCAATCGTCAGCACCATGCCGGCGATACCGCCCATGGTGAATGTTGCCCGCAGCATGGACATGGTGCCCAGAACAAACAGCACGTTCAGGACCAGTGCGATATCGGCGATGGCTCCGCCCAGCAGGTAATACAGAATCATAAACACGGCGGTGGCAATCAAGGCTACCTTGCCGGAAAAGAGGCCGCGGTCTTTGTTGTCGGCACCGACAGCCGGCCCGATGGTTTTTTCTGAAATCGGCAATTCCGACAGACGGGCCGGGAAGGAACCGGCGTTGAGCTTGTTGACCATATCCTCAACTTGTGTCGGGCTGTAATTGCCGGTGATGATCCCGGACGAACTGATGGCGCTGTTGATATTGGGCGCCGAAATGGCGATATCGTCCAGCAGAATACACAGCGGCCGCTGAAGATTGGAGCTGGTCAGACGATAAAAGATATTGGATGCCACTTCATCAAAGTTAAATCCGATAGCGCGCCGACCCTGATCATCAACAGTGGGATGAGCCCGTTTAAGCTTCCAGGCCTTATCGCTGCGAACCATCCTTTCATTATCCTGATTGCTGGCCAGCACATAGAGCTTGTCACCGAACTGGCCGATAATGCCGCCTTGCCAGGTGGTCGGATCTTCTACTTCACACCAGATATACTGGCTGGTGGATGCACCCTTGGGTCCTTTGGTCTTGAGGGCTTCACGCTGTGCTTCAGCGTTTATATTGGAGGCGTCTCCCGGTACGGGCAGAATACGGAATTCCAGAACGCCGGAGCCTTTGAGCATGCGCTTGAGGTCTTCCGGGTCGTCGAGCTTGCCGCCGACTTTGGAGTACTGGTCATACGATGTAACCACCGCATCGATGGTCGCCGCACGCGAGGGGAATCGATCTTCCTTCAATTCCTTCAGCAGTTTGGCCCGCTCCGAGGATTTAGGCGGCATATCCAGAATCTGACGCAGCATATCAATGTTCAGATTGATATTGCTCAGTTTGGAAATCGTGGTATTCCAGCGGGTATTGAGGCCATTTTCCGGCTCGGTCAGCTCATTCATGACGGCTGCCCAATCGGTGTGCAAGTCCAGGTATTGATCGATCACCGGCAGGAATTCGTCGGCTTTGGAGGGAGCCCCGGTGGGCAGGGCGGTTTTCAGATAATTTTGAATCTGAGTCTTGCGTTCATCGCCTGCCATTTTGGCCCAGGACTGAATCTGGTATTCCAGGCCGTTTTCAGGCAGCCCCATCTGGACCAACTGCTTTTTCATGGCATCCAGTTTGGCGGCCATGTCATCTCGATCCGCCTGTTTTTTGCTCCGCAGGTCATAAATGGAGGTTAATTCATCGATAATCTGCTTGCGTTCCGGCGAGTCCTTGGAAAATCTGGCTAGTTCGGCGTCACGGGTTTCCGCCGGCAGCGACAGGCTGCGTTTAATCTGCAGCAGATTGACGTTTTCATTTTCCAGTTTTAAAAGAGCATCCTCATAGGCCTTGCGCTTATTGATCGTGTCCAGGCTGGCGACGGGGAGCTGAATTTCAATGCGTGTATCGCCCTGAGGCCGCATGACAATGTTGGCCACATGGGTCGGGTCGATACGTTTGAGCAGAATCGGGATCATCTTCTCTGCCAGGCCGCGGCGATCCGCCGGGGACAGGTCGCTGGCGTCGATTTCATAAATCAGACTTGTGCCGCCAGCCAGATCCAGACCCTGTTTGAGTTTTTCTGAAGGCGGATAAATATAGATACCCGCAATTACAATCAGAAACACTACCAGTGCTGCTTTCCAAAGCAAATCCTTATACATAGTCGGTTTCCTGAAAAAATGGTTGCTTGTTATTGATTCTTCTTCTCGTCGCTTAATACCTGGGCGATGGCCGAAGGTATGATACGAATTTTGGTGTTGTTGGCTTCGTCGATTTTCAGAACGATTTCATCATCCCGGACATCGATGATGGTTCCGAAAACGCCGCCGATGGTGCGCACCCGGTCATTTTTCTTCAGGCTGGCCACCATTTTCTGCTGTTCCTGCTGCCGTTTCTTGGGGGCGCGGAACAGCATGAAATACATCAGCACAAACAGGAATACCATCAGCAAAACCTGCGGCCATACGTTTTGGGGTTTTACGGGTTGTGTCGGGGCGGCCGTTCCGTCGGTCTGGGTGGTTGTGGTGGTTGCGGGGGCTTCCCCGGCAGGGGCGGCCTGTTCCATCGTCACCACGGTCCCATCCTGAGAGCCGCTTGGGGCCTGAGCCTCGGCGATCATCCAGTACATACTCATTGTTCTGTTCCTTCCACTAATGGGGTTGATTTTTCTTTAAGGTTCTCAATAAACGCGGCAGACCAGTCGGCAAACGTGCCGTCTTCAATCCGCCGGCGTATCTCATTCATCAGACGCTGGTAATACATAATATTATGCAGCGACAGCAAAATCGGGCCTAACATCTCCCCGACATTGAAAAAGTGTCGTATGGTACCCTTGCTGAAATTCCGACAGCAGTAACACGGGCAATCCGCCTCCACCGGTGACGTATCTTTCAGATAGGCGCTGTTGCGGAGCCGAATCGGTCCGCTGGCGGTAAAAGCAAAGGCATTCCTGCCGTTTCGCGTCGGCAGGACACAGTCAAACATATCGACACCCGCCCGCACCGCCGCGACGACATCGGCCGGCATCCCCACACCCATCAGGTAGCGGGCCTTATCTGCCGGCAGCAGGGGGGCGGTAAAATTGACCGTCTCAATCATCTGGTCGTGGTTTTCACCGACGCTAAGACCCCCGAGAGCATATCCATCGAAGTCCATCGCTATCAGTTTTTCGGCACAATCCCGACGCAAATTCAGATCTAATCCGCCCTGGACAATCCCAAACAGAAGCTGGCTGGGATTACTGTGAGCGTCTTTGCACTGCCCGGCCCAGCGAATCGTTCTCTGGACTGCTTCGGCCAGACGCTTCGGCTC
>JBDKVE010000270.1:0-8428 GCA_039679345.1 Anaerohalosphaeraceae bacterium | reverse complement strand
ACTTCGGGGCATATTTTGCCTCGCCATTTTTCGCGCTGCACATGTTGAACGATTTGAAGTTCACTTATTTTCAGTATAGCTGTGTGCAATTAATTGTTCCACTGACGACGGTGTTCAGCCTGGGCCTGTGGGGGCGGATTTCCGACCGGCTGGGCAATATTATGCCGATGCGCCTGGCGGCCACGCTGATTCTGCTGCTGCCGGCCTGCTGGTTGATCAGCGGCAACTTCTGGTATCTGCTGGGCCTCAATGCCATCGCGGGACTGGCCTGGGGCGGATTTCAGCTTCTGACGTTCAATTACAGCATCGGCGAACTTCCGTCCGGACAGCGGCTGGCATATATTTCATACATGAATGCCATTGCCGCAATCTTTTACTTTGCCGGATCGGCGCTGGGCGGCTGGCTGGGGCCGATGCTGCCCAATATCACGCACTTCCAGCTTCACAGCATCTTTGTATGCAGTACCCTGCTGCGTCTGCCGGCCTGCTTGATCTTTCAATCACTGGCAACCGATGAGCCATCCGGCACAAAGATGACGGCCATCGAAAAATTCTTCTTCCAGCCGCGGCGGTTTCTGCAGGGACGCTTTTCGCGATAATCAAGTTGCATATATCGCTATCAAAAGAAAGAGCGGCATTGAACCGCTCTTTTTCTTGTTGGTGTCGCAACATAAACACGGCATCGCTAGTGTTGTTTAGTTGGCAGCGATCTGGATCTTTCTGGGCTTGACCTTTTCGGCCTTGGCCACCGTCAGCGTCAGGACACCGGCGTTCAGGGCTGCGTTAATCTTGTCGCGGTCGATGTCATCGCTGAGCGAAAATTCCCGATGAAAATCGCCGACCCGCTGCTCGGCATACAACGCATTGCCGGGCTGGTCCCCGGACACGCCGCCGTGTACCGTCAGCGTGTCGCCTTCGACCTTGATTTCCAGATTATCCTTGCTGACGCCGGGCATATCCATCCGGAGGGTAATCTCCTCGGGTGTTTCCCAGATATCCGTCGCCGGCAAAAATGTGCTGCGTTCTTCGCGTCGTGTAATTTGAGCCTGTTGTTTCTTTTCTATGTCTTTCATGGCAGTTACCTCCCATAACATGTTTTATGTATTGTTTGTTGTGTTACTCGGCTTTGATTGCGATGGTCCGGGGTTTGACCGCCTGGGCCTTGGGCATCTCAATCCGCAGGATGCCGTCTTTATAGGATGCCGCAACGCCGGCCGGATCAACCTTTTCGTTCAGCGTAATCGTGCGATGGAACTCACCCGCAGGGCGTTCCTTGCGGTAATACCGACCTTTACCGTTTTCGGTGTCGCTGCGTTTGCCCGACAGTGTCAGGCTGTTTTCCTGGACACTCAGATCGATGGTCGCGGGATCGACGCCGGGGATTTCAACCGTCACGACGAGCTTGTCTTTGGCATCATACACGTTCATCGCGGGAAAGGTCCCGCCGGGAACGCTTCGAAGCCCCAGAGGCCCGCCGAAGGTGTCGAACATCCGGCCCATCTCGTCAAACATCCGGTCCATGTCCCAAAATGGTAGTCTTCTTGTCATCAACATAGTCGTATCCTCCAAAAAATTGGTTATGCCTTTTTGACTTTTCAAACCACACATTGAGATAAAATACAAATCGCGTGCCAGAAATGGGGTTTGCTTTAATACTGCCCTATCCCTTTGACATTGCTTATTTTATGAAATGCGGCAGAATTTTTTGTCGGATTTATGAGCCTGTCATTTCGACAGAAAAGACAAGCCAGACGGGCAGGATTGGGGTATAATCAGAGATTATGGATATCAAGACACAGATCAAACAGAAAGCCTTGGAACTGGGGTTTGACCTGGTGGGAGTTGCATCGGCTGAACCGATTGAGGAGGCCGAGCGTCAGTTTTTTATGGGCTGGCTGGAACAGGGGAATGCGGCCGGGATGGAATACTTGACACACAATATCGACAAACGCTTCAACCCCGCCCTGCTGCTGGAGGGGGCGAAATCGATCATTTGTGTCGCCTTGAGTTACAAGTCTGCCGAAACCGCCCACAATGGACCATGCCGCATCGCGGATTACGCCCTGTACGAAGACTACCATGACTTTATCAAGGCTCGGCTGCGTAAACTGGTTGATTTGATGCGGTTAACGAACGAAGGGCCGATCGAATGCAAAATCTGCGTTGATTCGGTTCCACTGGCAGAACGGAGCTTTGCCCGGCGAGCCGGGCTTGGATTTATTGGCAAGAATCACTGCCTGATTCATCCGGAACTGGGGGCACAATTGCTGCTTGGCTCGGTGATTACGACGCTGGAACTGCCGGCCGATGAGCCGACGGAAAAAGACTATTGCGGGTCATGTAATCGGTGTATTGAGGCCTGCCCGATGGGGGCTTTAGGGCAAAATGGCGAGTACGATTGTCGTAAATGTATCAGCTATTTGACGATTGAAGACAAAGGGGATATTCCGGAGATATATCATAGTAAAATTAAAAATCGTCTGTTCGGGTGTGACAACTGCCTGCTGGCCTGCCCTTACCAGACGGCCGCTCCGGCACGAAAAAATCGTGATTTTCAGTACTTTCCCCAGCGAAATACGCTGATTCCGCAGGATATTTTACAATGGACCCAAGACGATTTCCTGCGTCTCTTTAAAAACTCCCCCCTCCACCGCCTCGGCCTGGAACGCCTCAAACGCAACGCGGGGATATGTCAAAACAATCAATTACCCACCTAATTATTTTTTTGACTTCTTGAAAACGATAACCCCCTTATCGTCGCCACCTTCCTCCATTGGTAATTCATATTTATTATATGCCTCGGTTGTCACAAAATATTTTGGAAATGACTGCCACTGGGCCTCCCATGTTGTTCCATCATCCGACACCTTGCCCCAAATGATATCTTTGGAATTCCCCTCAAGGATTTCTTTGCCTTTATTCCAGAGCATATTGTCAATATTAATTTCAATAACCAACTCACGTGTTTGATGTGAATATTGCACAACGCATTTTCCGGCCTGGATTTCTGCTTTACCCTCGTCGGCCAAAGGTACTACAGTCATTTTGCCTGGGGTTATAGTTACAAGACCAAATGGGTGCAGAACCGAAGAAACCGTGCCGTTTTTTTCAAACGTAATCTCCCATTTGTTCTCTGCTTCAATCCATTTTCCGGCCAGTTGTTTCGGAAAAGCTTTGGAATCTGTTAACAGAATAACCATATTGGGGTCATTGTTTGTTTTTGTTGGTCCCTGACATCCCGTCAAAAGAAATGTTGCTATTACAGCACACAATACAACTGCACCCAGTCTTTTCATAATCATATCCTCGTTTATATGTTTTCCGGAAGTCTATATCGTATATTATCGTAAATAAATAGCCGGATAGCAACCCGTTTTTTAAAGTTTTTATTGTAGGGCAAGCCTCCGCGATTGCTGTTTTTTTATTGTAGGGCAAGCCTCTGTGCTTGCCGCTTTTCAGCTTCGCCGAAGGCGTATCCACTTATTATTCATTGGAATGCCTCCGGCATATTGTTTTACCTCAAGCACGGAGGCTTGAGCTACATTATCGCTTTTTCCGACAGCATTGATTTTCCGCCGGATTGATTGTGGTTATCAACAATATACTTGCGAAATCGACTCAACTGTGCCGGACTTCGGACAACATGATCAAAGGACTCATGCTGCCAGACCTGTCTATTCTTCGGATCGAGTTTCATAAACTGGTTGGCAGTAAAGGATTTCCATGAATGCAGTATTTCTTTAAGCGTATAAGGAGCCATGGGCATCAGCAGGACATGGACATGATTTGGCATAATCACCCAGTAATCCAGATTATATCGCTGTCCTTCGAAATGCTGCATCGCATCCTGAACGATTTCGGTATACTCCGGCTGGGCCAAAACGCATTCTCCGCTTCCTGCATTGAGCCAGTTATCGATCCGATCTGAAAATAGATATTGATATTCCTGCCATTGAGCTTCCGTATAAGGCTGTTGATGATTTTTCTCCCATTCCTGGCGTTCTCCCTGAAGTTGCTCAAGGCGGTTTTGTGGGATAGAATCACTCAGACGAAATGTCACAAAATGAAGTTTGCCATCCTGGGACCAGTGCGGCAGATTACTATGCGTAACACTTTTCTCCTCGGCTGGATTGTAAAATGGATTAATCACAGCGGCCCTGCTTTTCTTTGGTTAATTTCATTGGTTGGTAAGTCACCTCACATGCCATATATAGTAGGACAAGCCTCCGCGCTTGCCATTTTTTATTGTAGGGCAAGCCTCTGTGCTTGCCATTTTCCCATTGTAGGGCAAGCCTCTGTGCTTGCCGTTTTTCAGCCTCGCCGAAGGCGTATCCGCTTATTATTCATTGGAATGCCTTCGGCATGTTGTTTTACCTCAAGCACGGAGGCTTGGGCTACAATAAAAAAAGAAGCCCTTCTTTTGGAAGGGCTTCTTTACACACTTAGGAGATACTTTGGTTCTTAGTTAATGTCGCGGAAATTATTTTTTCCGGCGAATGAACAGACCACCCAGAGCCAGAAGGCCCATCGTCATCGGTTCGGGAATATAGGTATAGGCACCCAGAACGCTCAAATCTTCAGCATCTTGCAGATAAAAGGTTGTACCCATATCAAGCTTCCATGTCGCAAGAACACCATCGGTTGTGGGCGGGGTTGCTGTACCATCAGAAAACTCAACAAAATAAATCTTGTCAAGCTTAACACCTGCAGCAGCTTCCAAGCCAGCGGTCAAGTCAGCATCGGCACCTGTGAAATCGGTAATGGCCTTCAGGCTTCCATTATAGTTCCATGCAAAACCGGCATCCGTGGTTGAGCCAACGATACCGACGAAACCAGGAATACCCTTTGTTACATTGCCAACACCAACAATTTTCACAGTATCTACTAAACCACTACCTGTCGGGTCTAACTGAAGGCTTGCATTCACCAGACCGGCAATACCAAGAACCAGAGCAAGAACCATCAACTTCTTCATCATCGTTCTCCTTTCGAACTTTGTTTGTTTATTCATTAAAATCTTCGTGTGAAGTGTGTGTCTTTAATTTAATTTCAACGTTACGGAATATAGCTCGGGCAAATCGTCAGAGCAGCATCTTTTGCCTTCCAGTTTGCAACGACCAGAGCAATATCATTGTTGTAAACGCGATATTTCAGAGCTGTTTCAGATTTGTGATCAAAGTCGGCACAAGGATTGGCTGCATCAATTTTCAGCTTCCAGTTTGCAACGACCAGAGCAATATCATTGTTGTAAACACGATACTTCAGGGCTGTTTCAGTGGCATTGTCAGCATCACCACGGCACTGATACTTCCAGCACCAGCATGACGGATCTTTGCCGGCAGCAACATAAGCATTGTAATCAGTCAATTCGGTACCCGTGAATTTATCTTTGCAAGAGACACCAATCACGACGCACTGATTGATCTTCCAGCCAGCGGCGGGGGCAACCACATTGTCACCGACTACGCCACCACGGAGGGTGTCGAGTTCGATATCAAAGCAGGAACTTCCGGTACCAGCCAGTTTCACAGAGATGCTTCCATTGGCGGCGATACCAGCCTGGGCACCTGTCGTATCCAGATAACCAACACTGATTGAGAATGTGCTGGCCGGGAGAGCTGCAACACCAGCGGCGGCCGCATTGGCAACCGGGTGACCTACGCCCACATCATAACCGGTCGGATTGCTGAAAGCATAATCAATGAATGTGTTGAACGGTGCGACTGTGACATCGGCACCGGCAGCCACTGTCGCATCACCGCTGGTGCGGGTCAGCTTCAGAGCCATACCACGAAGGACTTCACCGGACGACAGGGCATAATCAATCTTCAGAACGCCGCTGCCTGCATCAGAAGCCGTAAAGGTTACGGCCATGGCCGGGGCCACAAGGGCTAAAACTAGGAGCATTGCAAGGGTTTTTTTCATCTGACACCTTCCTTTCTCTTTTTCTTCTCTTCTTCTCTCTATTGGTTCATCACCCACCGGTTCCTTGCTTCCGGTGCATAATGAGAATACGCATACTTAAAAAAATCCCATTCTCACACTTTGGGATACTACCCTCTTTTCTCCGGTCCCCAACTACTTGCTTAACTTTTCATTTGGAACCCCCGTAATCGCCTTCATGCTCCCCTACTCGGGATTACTCCAGCTATTACAACGCTGATAATACTAAAAAGCGGGTTTGCCTGCAAGCAAAAAAAATGGAGAAAATCAAAATTTTTTCATCGTAAGCCCTGAATAAGGCGGTTTTCAGTACTGAGAACTGTTTGTCAGGAGGACCCGATAATCATCCGCAACCCATGAGAATAAATCATTTTTTTCAGGGCTAAATTTATTTTTTTCGAAAATTTTCTGCCCAAGCCGGGATTTTCACGATTATTGGAAGATTTTCTCGATATTAATATTGATATGCAAGTAAAGTAGAGCGAAGATTGAATTCAACAATAAAAGATACATATAGGCGATTATTAAAAGCAATTAGAAATCGATTTAACTTATGCATTCAGAGCTATTTACAATATTTTCAGGACGTCTGGCACGACTGCGGCTGGTTATGATTTTATCCGCAGCTTCCCTGTTTGGGATAGGGATGGCCGGGATTTATAGTGCCGGCAACCCCCTGCCTGATGCGGAAAATGAATTAACAGAAGTTTCGGGGTCTAATAATACTGATACTGATATCCCTGTAAATACCAATGCTGGTGCATGGAAGAAGCAAATTGTGTTTGCCATGGCCGGATTAGCTTCTTTTTTTATCGTGAATTTAATAGATTACCGGCGACTCGGTCAGGTCAGTTACTGGATTTATGGAGTCGTATTAGTACTATTAATGGTCATTTTGCTGGATAAATGGGTGGATATCCCCTTTGTACCCTTCGTCAAAGGCTCCCGGCGGTGGATTCGCCTTGGAACGGAGAGTCATTTTGTCCAGATTCAACCGTCGGAGTTCTGCAAGATCGCATATATCCTGGCTCTGGCGTGGTACCTGCGATTTCGCAGCAATTACCGGCACCTTGTCGGGCTGGCAGGTCCATTTGCGTTGACGGTGCTGGCGATGGCTTTGATTCTGCTGGAGCCGGACCTGGGGACGACAATGTTGCTGATGCCGATGCTGTTTTCAATGCTGTTTGTGGCGGGGGCTCGCGTGCGGCATCTTCTTTTATTTATTGGACTTGCAATCGTTGTCAGTCCGTTTTTATGGACGATGCTGCATGATTACCAAAAGATGCGGATATCCTGTGTGCTGCTGCAAAATGAGCGGATATTTCAGGCGGCTTCGGAGCATCCAACCCTGGCCAAGATATTGGTCGGGTCTCCGAACCGATTGCGGGACTGGAAGAAAAACGAAGGCTATCATCTGATGCATTCCAAACAGGCTATTGCATCCGGGGGAATGGGGGGGTATGGATATGGCAAAGGGCCATACAGTCAATATGAGTATCTGCCGGAGCGGCATAATGACTTCATCTTTGCGTTAATAGCCCATCAGTGGGGATTCCGGGGCGGGATGCTGGTGATGCTATTGTATGCGGTACTGTTTGCGTGCGGGGCGGAAATTGCCTATTTGAACACAGACCCCTTCGCCCGGCTGACGGCGGTGGGGATTATCGCAATGTTTGCGGTGGAGGTGGCGGTCAATGTGAGTATGACGCTGGGGCTGATGCCGATTACGGGCCTGACACTGCCGTTTGTCAGCTATGGCGGGTCCAGCCTGATGGTCAATATGATTGCACTGGGCTTGCTGAATAATATCGGTCGGTTCCGGCCGTTCACGGTAGCGGGAAAACCGTTTGAGCATTTTCAATAACACCAAAGGATCATGCCGTTGAAAATTGAACATATCGCATTATGGGCCAATGATTTAGAACTCATGCTGGATTTCTATGTACGCTGTTTCGGGGGACGGTCAAGCGAGAAATATCGGAATCCGAAAACGGGCTTTGAGTCCTATTTTGTGACATTCGAGGATGGGGCAAGGCTGGAATTGATGCGCCGGCCGGATGTTTGTGAGAATAAGACAGACCAAACTATTCAGCGGCCAGGCTATGCACATATTGCTTTTTCCGTGGGATCAGAGCAGAAGGTGGATGAATTAACCCGAAAGTTATCGACAGACGGACATCGCAACATCGATGGACCGAGGCGAACCGGTGACGGCTATTATGAAAGTGTGTTTCTGGACCCGGAAGGAAACCGCGTCGAGATTACGGTTTAGGCCTTGGGCTTCTTGGAATTCCAGAGCTGGCGGACTTTTTCCCAGGTTTTGGCGCCGATTTTACCATCGGCTTTAAGCTGGTTGTCGGTCTGGAACTTCATGACGGCCTGATTGGTGTTGGTCACACTGCCGCCCAGACCATAGCCGACGCCATCCAGAACTTTCTGCATATAAAAGGCAGCAAGGGCGGATTTTGTGTCCGGCTTGGTGGTA
>JBDKVE010000269.1:0-16608 GCA_039679345.1 Anaerohalosphaeraceae bacterium | reverse complement strand
ATGGTTTCGGAAGAGGTCTTTTGGCCGGGAATAATCAGTGTGGAGGAACTGTCGGCGAAGGGGGCGGAACTGACGGCCCAGCCGCTTCCCATGCCTCCCATATAATGAGGCATTTTACCACGGATATTGCCGACGATGTCTCCGGCCATTTTCCCTGCAGCAAGACCAATCGCTTCCCCTTGCCTTGCAAGAGCTTCTCCCTGTACTTCGCGAGCCGCCTGCTGGGCTTCGGCCTGAGCCTCCATTGCTGCCTGCTGAGCTTCCTGGGCTGCTTCAAGGGCTTCCTGCTGCGCTTCCCGGGCCGCTTCCATGGCTTCGGCCTGAGCTTCGGCGATTTCCTGTGCCGCTTCGGACATATCTTCCTGTGCACATACAAAGCTGGAAAAAATGCCCAGTAAAACCAATGTCGAGAGTCGAATAAAATGTGTCATAAGTGAACCTTTCAGCAAATATTTATTGATTTGTATTCGATGAGTCAAACAGTACCGGGCTGACCTCGGACAACTGACGGCGGGTGCGCGCAATTTCCTCACCGGTGGCCATGGCCAGAGAAGTGACTGCTTTTTGAGTCTGTTTTTTATCCTGCTGCCGTTTTTCTTCCATCCGGGAAAAGGCGTCCGAGACAAGCTGACGATCCCGGCTCTGGACAGTCTGAATGGCGTCTGCAAATTCACGAATCAGTTTGGCATTCATCGCCTGCGACAGGGCCACGGTTTGAGCTGCCGAGTCGTTGATCTGTGTTGTCATTTTATCAGCAAGGTCATTTCGCATCTGAACCAACTCCGGGCGAAGCTGCTGAGCTACGGCTGCGGCCAGTTTTTGTTCCATCTGCGGCTGAATCGCCCGTGACCATTCCGCAAACAGCTTTTCCTGATTGACAGCAGGCTGAAATAAACGTGCCGCAAAGAAACCCGCTGCAATTAACAGTCCAGCCGCAACCGCATTCCAGAAATAACTATACCGAAAAGGCTGTGCGGCTGGGGCGGGATGGACTTCTTTTTCCCGCAACTGCTGCAGCAGGCTGTTCTGTCCGGCCTGTATCCGGCTGTCCAGTGAATCCGCCCATGCAGTCAACTGTTTATCCTGCTGGATTAGTGCCTCATAGTAGCGGCGGCATGAATTACATTCCGACAGATGTTTTTTCAGAGATGCAGTCTGACTTGCCGACAGATGTCCGCAGCAGCAGGCTTCAATATCCGTTTTATGATTTGGACATGGATTGATATTCATTTTTGTTACTCCGAAAGTCTTTCATGTAACAATTGTTTTGCGGCTTGGATTCGGCGGCATACGGTGGATTGCGATGTTCCCAGATGCGATGCAATCGCCCGTTCGTCGTGGCCGTCCAGATAATACATCACCAGCGGAATGCGATAGTCGTCCGGCAGCCTGGCTATCGCAGTGGTTAAGTCCGAGTAATCGCCGGCAGAGGGACAGGGCTGCTCATTCAGGGTCGAGACAATCTGTTTTTTTTTACGCTGGCGAAGGATATCTACACACAGTCGTCTGGCGATTTGGGTAATCCAGTTTGCAAAGAGCGAATCATCCCGTAAATCCCGCAATTTTTCAAAACCCCGAAGAAAAGTTTCCTGGCAGACATCCTGAGCATCGTTGAAATTCATCAGCATTGCATAGCATAACCCCAGCAGATTGCGATAGTGCCGCAGGACAAGCTGTTCATAAGCTGCCTTGTCACCCAGCCGGGACCGGGCTGTCAAACTCTGATCCGAACGTTCGTCCAAAAGATTCCTTTCCTAATCCTGTCTGTTTATAATGTTGACGAAATCAGCGGCAGGATTATGCAGGTTTTCTGGAAAATGGGTGCAAAATTATATATGGACATAATATAGCCGATAAAATAATAATATATAGCTGATTTCTGGATTTTAGCCTGTATTTTTATTCTTTTCTATTTTATCTTTATTCTGATGGCAACGATGAAAAGCAGAAAAAAAATGAGGTTTTTAATTACGGCCGGCGGGACCCGTGAATATCTGGACCCGGTGCGCTATATTACCAATGCCAGTTCCGGGCGGATGGGTTATGCGCTGGCGACCGCGGCCTTAAAGGCGGGACATTCGGTTACGCTGATTTCCGCTCCGACAGCCCTGATACCTCCGGCGGGAGTCGAGATGATTCCGGTGGTGTCGGCGGGGGACATGTACAAGGCTGTAAAGAAGCATTTCAAGACCTGTGATTGCCTGATTATGGCGGCAGCGGTGTCAGATTATACGCCGGTGGATGTGGCGAAGGTGAAACGGAAAAAAGAGAAGAAAAACCTGACGCTGCGGCTTAAGCCGACGGAGGATATCCTTGCCTGGGCCGGACAGCATAAGAAAAAACAGTTGGTTGTCGGTTTTGCACTGGAAGACCGGAATTTGAAAAAAAATGCTGAAAAGAAGCTGATTTCCAAGAACACAGATATGATAGTGGCCAATAGTCCGGCGGCGATTGGTACCGATTCTTCATGTGTTTTATTAAAAACACCTTACAGCGGGTGGATTGAAATTTCGGGAAATAAGTCTATGACCGCTCAGAGGATTATCCGGCATGTTATATCGCTGATTTTGAGGTAACTGGGACTCGTGATAACTTCCAGTTGCGGTAATAGAGCACAATATCAATCAGAACCATCAGGCCATTGAGACTATACAGAGCAATGATCCAGTCTTGGCTGTGGAGCACCTTGTGGATGATGCCGGCGATATAGCCAATCAGGACAATATAGAGAAAGATAATACTTTTCCCGGCACAGGCCCGCGATTTCCATGATTTATAGATGCTGAACGGCCAGGCGGCCCCAAAGCAAATCAGCATGATGGCTTCAAATAGACTCATTGCACAATTCCTGTTATATAAAAAACCGACAGCCGAGGGACTACGTTATCCTCTCGGCTGCCGGGTTTATTATACGGAATTGAGCTGTTTATTCAATCCTTATTCGCACGGGACCAGACTGTTGCATTCCAGCCAGTGGGACGCAAAGGTGGAGAAATCTTCCAGGTTGACAAAGCAGTCACTGTTAAAGTCTCCGACAATTGCAGTGTAGCCGGGCTTGGCTTGTGCTGCAAGACACGGTGTGGTACGGACCATGATTTCGGTCAGTCCGATACCTTGAAGATCCGTATCGTTCGCAGTCAAACGGAATACATAATCACCGGCAGCGGGCAGCGTTACCGCAGTTGTTGCCGAGGTGTTAGATTCAATGGTTGCCGCACCGGGGCCGCTGACTAATTCCCATAGCAAAGTGAATGGGGCGGGGTAGCCGTCATCGGTTGCGCTTCCCGTGAGTGTGGTTGAAGCGGAAGAGGGATCTCCGGCATTATTGAGCCAGAGGTACTGGGATGCGCCCATGGTGACGACAGGAGCTTTATTGTTGGTGTTAAACGACCAGACATACCCGCGTGTGATTCCGCCGGAAGTCGAGTCGTGGACATCAACGATCCAGTAGTAGGTTGTATTGGTCTGCAAGATTCCGGCGGGGATGGCGATGGATTCTTCCGTTATTCCTGTACCCAGTGTGGTATAGCCGTAATCCGACAATGCTGTATTGGGATCGGTTGTGCCCAGATACACATCACAGGTAATGGTTCCACCAGGCTGATTCGGTTCCGGATTATTCCACCCAAGGGTTGTCAGCGATGTAGAGATGCTGGTATTATTGGCCGGAGTGGGATGGGTTGCCCAGAGGGGTTTTGACATTGAGCCTTTAAGAATAATCCCTTTGAGCTTGGTATCGGTACCATCGGATCGACTGTCTGTGGGGGAGTAAATTTCGAAGTCCGTATTTTGTGGATCATAGGTGATGAACATGAGCAATATAGTGCCGTCCGTGTCGGCATTCAGAAATTCATCCAGAGCGGGCGATGGGCCTTTTAATTCGAATTCCGATGTGCCGCTCATCATGATTGTCATCAGAAGGGGAGTGACATCCGCCTTGTCAAGCGTATCGATCGTAATTTCGCTGCCGAGCGGAGGAACCGGAGTATTAGCCACTCCGGGCATGGTGCTCCAGCTTTCGGAACTGAAGCTGCCAAAATTGTCAAGCTCTTCTTTGATGCCATAGACATAAATATGTCCAGAGGAGGAACGATTTTTGGCCCGCAGTTTCAAACAGCAATCGGCGAAAACTTTACCTTCACGTTTGACGTCGGCAATATCATAGGAATAATAACTGACGCGACGTCGGGTATCCGTTGTGGAATAGAAATTGCGAATATCCGTAACGGTTGTGATCGAACGACTGGTTGGTGCGGTTTTGTTGTCGTTGCAGACCGTGATGAATTTGGTTGCCTGTAGGGCAAAGGTCAGCGGAGCAACCATGACCTGGACGGTCTGTTCGGCAGTCTGTTCACCATCGGTAGCGCTGAACTTTAAGGTGTATTCCCCTTGCAGCGAAAAAGCAATGGTGACGTCTTCTGAGGTGACATTGGGTGTATAGGTTACTTCGGCACCTTCCGGGGTGGTTACCGTCGTCCATTGGACTGAAAGCCCGGTGCCTGGAACACCATCATCGGTGACTGTCGCATCAACGGTCAGTGTTTCTCCGGGGGCGACTTTAGCCGTTGCAGGAACACCACTGACTGCCGGCACATAATTCCATTCGGCAGGTACCGCCGCAATGACATACATCAATCGTGTTCCTCCATTATTCTGTGCATTCAGGGTTATAGTGCCCGGTTCGGTTATAGCCATTGAGTAAACCGTGGCAGGAGTTCCGATATTAATAGTCTGGCCCGTCGGCGCAAAACCTGCCGTTGTGACCCAGTCCATTACACCATTACCCAATGTAGGGGGCGTGTCGATAGTATCATCGCCTACTCGATTATCGATAAACAGAAAAAGTGTGCCTGGCTTATCGACCGTTACCTGGTATTGGACATCCGGGTCGGCCTTGTCATCTACGGCGGTCTGGATAAAATCTATTTTTCCAAAAAGACCAATATCCGCAAATGTCATGTTAGTACGATCCACGAATGGGTATACGCCATTCTGAAGTCCGCCATTCACCAGTACGGGTGCGGTTGCTACACTGTTGACAGCGACAATCCCAGTGATAATATTCGGATCGGTCACGCCCGACACCGCCATCTGGCTGACTGCCAGACAGAAGACCATAGCTGCGTATAATACCTTTGTTCTCATCATGATACACCTCCACATTAAAGTAATAGTAGTTGTTTGAGCAATTCACCTTGACCCTGTTAATATCCCGTGCCTCCCCAGCGGTCTGAATTCCAAAGCCAATAGACGATATCCACATCTTTATCGGTCGGATTGCTTATGCTGTAATCTTTCATCAGGGCATTGAAATGCTGGAATTGATTTCCCACGTTCAGTGCGTTCAACAGATTATTAACGTTGGTATTGGTGCTTTTTGCGAATTCCCATGAGCCCAGCGTCATATCCACCATCAATACGCCACTGGACGTATTATTCACGGAGACAATATTGTCACGAATTTTCTTTTTCCACAGCCAAATATAGGTTCCCCAGAAAAATGGAGTCTCATTCAAATTCTCAAGGGTTTGCGTGTCGTAATGGGTAAAATCACCGGCAAGGGCCTTGGCTCTGGAATAGTTCTTTGTGTGCGTAATCTTTTCCGCGGGGCAGAAAAAGGGCTTTCTGTCCTGCAGAATGCCTGAATCCATCACATCCTTGACCGCCCACGGCTGCCATTCATAGGCATAGTCGCCGGTGCCGTTTACAAAACACCAGTTGCCTTTGCCCTGATTGTTGGAGGCGCTGTCTTCTTTTTTCTCCCGGAAGTTGTAGGTGGCATTGGATTCATAAGCCCCCAATGCCAGACCGACCTGGTGCATGTTGGATTTGCAGCTTGCTTTCCTGGCAACTTCTTTGGCTTTGCGGAGGCTGGGCAGAACAATCGACAACAGCAGCGCAATGATGGCTACGACGACCAGCAGCTCAATGAGTGTAAATCCTTTTTTTGTTTTCATAATCAATTCCTCTCTATCCTGTCCGGCGAATTGAAACTCCATGCAGATTCCTTTGCATACGCCTTACTGTCACAGGATTTCCTGTTTGTGCCGCCTGTCACAGCGGCGAACCCTCTTATCGTTTTCAAAAACGCTTATTCAGGATTTAACTGGGGCCGTGCAAACAGGCACCAGTCATAGGACACTTTTTGTTCCGTACCGCCGGTAGTTACCAGCGTTAAATAGCGATCCTTCGGCTCGATGGGGATGTTGATCGAGACGGCCCCATGCTCCGGGGTCAGATTGACTTTCGAAAATCGCTCCTGACCGTCGATTAATACATAGAAGTTCGCTTTGGGCTGATAGCCGGGCAGGGCCTGCTGGGCATACTGCACCACCGTTTCCGACAGGCCGCACTGCGCAGTGAACGATTTCAACGATACTGTGCTGTGAAATGCACGGATTTTTTCAAGATCAAACGTGATTCCGGCGTTGGGGTGGATACAGATGGCCGGATAGTCCGGACCGCCGCAGGCCTGGCCGTTGAGGGACTGGAGATGACCGGGGATGCGGCCTGTTCCGCGGCTGACCAGGCCGGAATTATTGATATTATAGCAATATTGTCCGCAGGTTTTCGGGGCTTGCCAGAGATATCCACCGTCTTGCGAGATGGCAACGGAGCCGGAGGAACCGTCGGGAGAAAATATACCGTCGATGAATGGACTGTCCAGGGTGGGAATGACCAGGTTGGTGCTGTCCTGACGCTGGCCGATGTAATAGTCTTCGGTCGAGGCGAATTGCCCGGTGTCCCAGCGGAGACCGGTATTCGGTTTTCCGCCGCTGATACCGTTGCCGCCGCCAACCATGTCCGCCAAATCAAGCGGCTGGCCGCGCCAGACGATATTGTTCTGGGATTGAATGTCGCGGATAAACAGTGTTTCGCTGCATAGGATGTCGGAGATTTGCGAAGAGCGGCTGATGGTTTTGGCACATCCCTGACTGATCTGAAGACTCGATTTCTGGTTATTATCGCCGGCCACAAGGGTGGTTTTGCCCCTGATGACATGCAGTTCCGTGCAGCCGTAAGGATCGGTCTGCACGCCGAATTCAGTACCCAAATCGATAATCTTGGAATTAGGCGTGGTAATGGTAAAACCGATTGCCTCTGGGGGAACGGTGGCGTAAACACGACCGAATTTGATTTTAATGTGATCGGAATCCATGATTTCAAATTCCGAGGGGGCCTCGATGACAACTCTCGTGTTGTTGTCAAAAAGAAGTTTGGCGATCCCGTTTCGCAGCATCATCGGCTGGGATTTTGCGGTCAGCCGTAACCCGGGTTTCAGGGATGCATCCGACTCGGCCCATTGGGCGCTGATGGCATCCGATAGTGTGGCGACTTCCGGATAAGGTCTCAGCGGCGTATATTGAGCAAAGACAATCAGAAAAAACAACGCTGCCAGCGATGCGATGGCGGTTATTAAAGAATATTTATTAATCTTACGCGGAAGATTTCGAACCACTATGGGGCCAAGAGGCAGTGGAAGCGGTTTTTCCGGCTGCTTATCGGCAACAGTCGGAGCAGTCATTTCCGCTTTGGACAGCATTTGCCAGACCTCGGGATTCAGCAGCGATTCTTCTTCCATAGTGTCCGGGCCGGGGTTATCGCATTGCAGGAATACATTTCTGGCGTTATCGGCACGCAGGAATGTTTCATGGATATTGCGATGCAGCAATGCCGACAGGATAAAGGTCCGGGCGTTATCGGGATTTTGCTTGATCCATTCAGACAACTGCTCGGCCTGCTGGGACGTCATGGCGGCCCCGTCCAGCAAAAACAGACTGATAAGATGATCCAGTTGTTCGCTCACAGGCCGTCTCCCTGAAGCCGTTTATTGACACATTCCCGCAGCGAGATGCGCGCCCGGTGCAGCGAGACGAACACATTGCTTTGCGTCATGCCCAACTGCTGAGCGATACGGGATGCACTGAGTTCACGCAGATAATGCATCTCCAGAACGGTTTTCCATTTGCCTTTGAGCAGGCTCAGACATTTCTGGAGGGCGTTTTTTTGCTGCTCTTTCTGGTGCTCGATGCGGCTGAATTCTTTTTCATAAACCTCGGCAATCGCCTGAATGGCCTGTTCGTCGAGGGCGATCTGTGTCTTCCGCCGCTGGGAGTAATATTTCAGGATAAGATTTTTGGCGATGCCATTGGCCCAGGCGATAAACGACTTGTTTCGGTCAAATTCATCGAATTTTTCCACGGTAATGACCGCGACATTCTGAAGGATATCGTCGGCATCCTGGAAATTGGAGACAAGGGAATAGATGAAGCCTGCAATTGCCGGCTGCGTCTGGGCCCAAAATACGGCCAGTTCCTCGGATTTAGGCTTCTCGTTGTCCATAATAAAGGAACCTCTCCCTTCTATGAGGAATTCCTTTATTATGACAAAATCTTACAAAAAAATAAAATTTATTTATTATGGCGTATCAAGGTCCAATATTGCTAAATAATAAGGAGGCAATTGTTAAAGGTAACTATTTGAAAACTTTAGACTCCTCTAAAGGCCAAAATCTATGGGTTACTTTCCCAGTGATTTTATCTTTTTTAACAGGGCCAAACATCCTGCTGTCCAGGCACACGTCGATATTATCCCCTATCATAAAATATGAATCTTTTGGGACAATATAATCTGAATTCGAGGCATATTTAAAGCCTACAAAATCACATGAATTGTTTGGAAGAAAGGTTACTTCTTTTTCATTCACTAATATTTTTTCCCCAGTAAAACGAACGGTTTGCCCTTCAATGGCTAAAATCCTCTTAACGTATTTTCCATGCTTGCCATTCTGAGAAAGCTGCAGGAATGTTACAATGTCGCCTTGCTTGGGATTGTGAAATTTATAATAAATACGATTTGAAAATACACGGTCACCTGCCCACAATGTAGGCTCCATGCTTTCAGATTGAATGTGGCAGGCTTCAATGATAAGATATTTTATTGAAAGAGCAATCCCGAAAGCAATGCCGTAATAACAGATGAAACACAAGAAGACTTTGGTAAATATTTTTGTTCTTTTTTCATACCCAAAGTATACCAGATAGGCATCAATAGAAGCATTCAATTGCAGCATAGTTATGAATATATCTATCCTGTCATTGCGAAAAGAAATGAATTCTGACAAGAGGAATAGGGAGAAGTAGATTAATCCGGTTTTTCGTTTGTGTAAAATAAAATGACCAAGGCCTGGGACTAACCACGATACGAATCCAGAGAGGATGCCTTTGCAGGCTACGGGTAAAGTAATCGAATTGTTATATTGTTTTGCCGTTAGGAAAGCGGCTATTGAGGATATGATTCGAGGCAATATCTCTACGAGGATTAACATTATCAGCAAAAAGAAAATAGGCATGGAACAAGCTAATCCACCAACTATTAACAGAATGAGGCCAAAATAAAGACCAAGAAAAAGTAAACCACCCCGATAATTATTAATGTAAAACTGACCAAGACCCGGCAAGGCCAAAGAAAGGAGCAATGCCGACAAAGGATTATGGGGTTTAGGTATTACCGATATTTCCGTTGTGCGATATTGCTCCTCCATATACTCTATTTAGCCCTTTAAATTTAGAAAATAGCTCAATCAACTATTCCAAGGTCTTGTTTGGTCATAATGCTGTCGAAGGCATAGCCTGCGCCTTCGATGTTTTCGCGGGCACCCTGTTTGCGGTCGATGACGGCGACGATTTTCTTGACGGCGGCACCGGCCTCGGTGATGACTTTGGCGGCTTCGAGAACCTGACCGCCGGTGGTGGCTATGTCTTCAACCAGCAGGACAACGTCGCCTTTTTTCAAGACACCTTCGACCAGTTTGCTGGTGCCGTAGTCCTTTTTACTATTGCGAACGATGATCCAGGGCTTGCCGGCTTCCATGGCGGTTGCCGCGGCCAGCGCGACTCCGCCCAGCTCCGCCCCGGCAATCAACGTGACATCGGGCGTCAGATATTTGCAGAATTCCTGACCCAAAGCCTTCAGAATATCCGGCTGGGTTTCGAACAGGTACTTATCCATATAATATTTGCTGCGTTTGCCGCTGCGCAGCACGAAATCACCTTCCAGATAGGCCGTTTCCTTGACGCGTTTGACTAATTGGGTCTTATCCACGCTAAACTCCAGATATAAATCATCTTTTTACTGATTTTTCGGTTTGCCTGATGGCCGGACTATTGTACCCCGCAGACGTTCATTTTCAAGGCATAAAGTCCGGTTCCGGCGGTGATAAACAGGGTTTTACGGTCTTTGCTGCCGAAGGTGACGTTGGCCGTCCATCGCTGCTGGGGGATGGGAATATTGGCGATTTTTCGGCCTTCTGGGTTAAAAACCGTGACGCCGTTGCCGGTCAGATATACATTGCCGCAGGTGTCGATGGTCATGCCGTCTGAGCCAAGGTCACAGAAAAGCCGCTTGCCTGTCAGGCTGCCGTCAGGCTGGATGTCGTATTTCCAGGTCTTACCGGCCTTGATATCGGCGACATAGAGCATTTTGCCGTCCGGGGTGCCGATGATGCCGTTAGCTTGCTGGAGGTCGCCTTCGACGCGGGCCAGCTTGCCGTCGGTCGAAAGAAAATAGACGCCCTGGCTGGGTTGTTCCATCGGGCCGCGCTGCCAGTATGGGCGTTTATAGAACGGATCGGTGAAATAGATGCCGCCGTCGGGGCGAATCCATGCATCATTGGGGCCGTTGAACAACTTGCCGTCGTAGTCTTTGGCCAGAACGGTGTGCTGTTTGGTTTTGACGTCGATTCGCCAAAGTTCATTTTTCTCATCGGCACAGGCGATCAGGGCGCCGGATTTGTCGAAGTACAGGCCATTGGACCGGCCGGACGGCTGCATGAAGACTTCCATCTTGCCGTTGACGGTGTATCGCATAATCCGGTCGTTGGGCTGGTCGGTGAAATAGACATTGCCGTCTTTATCCACGGCGGGGCCTTCGGTGAATTCGAACTCGGTCGATAAAGCTACCGGCCCACCGCCGGCGAATAAGCCCTTGGAACAATCGCAGACGGTGGTACATCCCGATAGGGTTAGAACGAATGCCGCCATAGTTAACGTAACGATGATGTTTTTCACGTTAATTTCCTTTCCAGTTTGGTAATAGTCTAAAACAGGTGCAATAGTCAATCAAAACAAATCCTCGCCTCATTTCCCCTTTCCTGTCGTTATTAGTAAACTTGTTTTAGTGCCGGGTAGTCAATTTGTTTGGAGGAGGTTTTCATCTTTATCAGGAATTTTATCGATTCCGAGTGTTTTTTTATCCCAATAGTTTTTGTTTTCGGAATCCGAGGGAAAATCTTTTTCGCCTGCCGGATTTATGTTTCCGAATATAAACAATCGTGCCGTGACGCTGCACATCAGGCCACGGCCGCTGTGGCCGACATCCGGTACTGCCACGAAACGCTGGGTATTTTTAATTTCCGGGCCGAAAAGATGAACCAAATAGTCAAAATAAATCCGACCCCGTTCAAGACGATGGCGGCCCTGCAGCATTGCTGCTTCAGAGCGGCCAATGGATTTGTCATCCGGATCCTTGTCTTTTTGCCCTACCAAGTAAAGAATCGTTTTGGCGGCATAATTTTTCTGCATCATTTCCGGAGTTATGCGACGATTTTTGTGATAAACAAACAAGTTTTCCATTCCGTAACCCCAGTTGTTAAAGCCTGCAGGCGGATTTACAGGGATTTCAAAGTGTGAGTTGGGGGTTCGGACGAACCGTTCCGGAGTGAAATATACATAACTCGAGGGAGCCATTACCAGATATTTGACAGCAATATTTCGTGGCCGAGCAATTGTGGTCTCAAAATCGTTGCCTGCCGCATAACGGTTAACCAACTGCCCCCCCGCCGAATGGCCGAGAATAATAACTGTTTTAAGATTCGGGAAATTACCGCTGACGACAACATGACTTAGTATCTGGTCAATTACATCATAGGCGCTGATTAAGACGGATTTTCCATTATATATACCTCTTGATGTTCCCCAGAAAGGACGTAGTTCCCATCGCAGATAATCCTTTTTCCCCTGTGCCTCCGGTGACAATAAATTGAGGATCTCTTCGGATAAAAAATGCGGTGCGATAATCAGACATTTGTGATTGTCGGCATTAGCCATCTGCATTGCTTTTGTAGCATTATCATAATATGCCTTTGCGTCATAGCTGGAACTGTGAATGGCCAAAACCACCCTCTCAATAGCTTCATTTTTTGCCATTAAATCATCAGAGCTTTCATACGGGAACAAACAGATTTGCTCTTTGACTTTAATGGGATATCGTTTCTGTGCAAGCGGAATCGGAGCTGCAGACAGAGAAACCGAAATAAGGACAACGCAGCACAAAAAAACATCGACAAGTTTCACTTGTACCCTTTTTGAAAGAGATGGAGAAATATCTTGCTTCCTTTCTACAATAGGTCTATTTCCTGTTATTTTAGACTTTCAATTCCACCTTTTTAGTCAAATGCTGCTTATATTTCCTGCGAACGGGGGCGACGGCGGCGGCGAGGAATTCATCGACCTGCTGGGGGGCGCGGCCGATGTAGCGTTTCGGGTCCAGCGCGGCCTTGAGGTTGACTTTGGCAAAGGCCGGGTCATCCTGCAGGCGGGCGATGAGGTCATTTTCTTTGCCGTGCATCTTGACCTGGGCGGCGGCGTCATGGGAGTGGACGCGAATCCGCTCGTGCAGGTCCTGGCGATTGCCGCCGGCCTTGACGCCTTCCATCAGGATTTCCTCGGTCGCCATAAACGGCAGTTCCGCCATCACGTGAGCGGCGATGACCTTGGGATAGACCACCAATCCCGACGCCACGTTAATCAGGATTTCCAGAATGCCGTCGGTTGCAAGGAATGTCTCGGCTAATGTGACCCGGCGGTTGGAGGAATCATCGAGCGTTCGTTCCAGCCATTGTTCCGAGGCGGTCATGGCCGGACTGGTTGCCAGGCTGAGGACCAGACGCGACAGGCCGGTCACGCGTTCACACCGCATCGGGTTGCGCTTATAGGCCATGGCCGAAGAGCCGATCTGCGATTTTTCAAACGGTTCTTCGAGTTCTTTGAGGTTGGCCAGCAGGCGGATATCGTTGCACATCTTGTGCGCCGACTGCGCGACGCCGGCCAGTGCGTTGACCATCAGAGTATCGAGTTTGCGAGGATAAGTCTGGCCGGTGACGATGCAGGAGGATTTGAAGCCGAAGGCCTTGGCGACCATCTGATCGAGCTTTTTGACTTTGTTGTGGTTGCCGTTGAACAGGGACAGGAAGGAGGCCTGCGTGCCGGTGGTGCCTTTGATGCCGCGGAATGGCAGCGTGTCGATGCGCCGTTCGAGTTCGGCCAGGTCCATTGCGAATTCATAGGCCCAGAGCGTGGCGCGTTTGCCTACGGTGGTCAACTGGGCCGGTTGGAAATGGGTAAAGCCCAGCGTCGGCATGGATTGGTATTGTTTGGCAAAGGCTCCCAGCCGGTCGAGCAGGCAGGTGACTTTGCCGGCCAGAATCTCTAAGCCTTCCCGCAGAATAATCAGGTCCGCGTTATCGCCGATGGTGCAGCTTGTGGCGCCGAGGTGAATAATCGGTGCGGCCTTGGGGGCGACCAGTCCGAAGGTGTGGACATGGGCCATTACATCATGGCGGAATTTGCGTTCGAAATCAGCGGCCTTTTTATAATCGATCGTGTCGAGATTGGCGGCCATTTCCTTAATCTGGGCGTCGGTAATCTTCAGGCCCAGTTTCTTTTCGGCCCTGGCCAGTTCCAGCCAGATTCGCCGCCATGTACGAAACTTGGTATCGGCGCTGAACAACTCGGCCATTTCTTTGGATGCATTGCGTTCCACCAGCGGGCTGGTATAGATATCGGTACGTTGGGTCATATCCAGGTTCCTTTTGAAAACGGAATTATTATCCTATCTTGTTAAACTAACCAATTCAACTTGTCATACCCGCGTAGGCGGGTATCCAGCTTCTACTTTTACGCTCTGGATTCCCGCTTTCGCGGGAATGACAACTTACAAGAACTACTTTCATAAAACATTTATGCTTTATGGTTTTAATAATCATTCAGTTTGGACAATAAGCAAAAATTCTAAACGAAATAATAACAAAAATAAATCAAATTGTCATTTACACCTATTTCTTCAAAATGTCTTCTATGCGGTCAATAATTTCGATATCCAGCGTCCAATCGCCGGCCGGGGCGGTTTGTTCGATCTGGTCGGGCCGGCGGGCGCCGATGATGGCACTGGTGACTTCGGGCTTCCGCAGGACCCAGGCAATCGCCAGTTGGGCGACGGATTTGCCGCAATCGGCGGCGATTTTTTTAAGCTCATCGACCATCGCAACGATTTTTTCAAATCGCGGGCTTTGGAAATTCGGATCGCGCAGGCGGTGGTCATTTGCGCTGAGGGTGACGAGATAGTCGGCGTTGAACTTGCCGGTCAGCAGACCTTTCTGCATCGGGCTGTAACAGACGACGCCGATATTGTTTTTGCCGCAATAATCCAGCATGCCTGTTTCGATGCCCCGTTTGAGCATACTGTACGGCGGCTGGATGGCTGAGACCGGGAAGACTTTTTGCAGCCGCTGGAGTTGTTCGATGGTGACGTTGCAGGCGCCCAGATGGCTGACCATCTTTTGTTCCACACAGTATGCCATCGCTTCCCATGCGCGTTCGATCTGTTCATCCGGGATGGGCCAGTGCATCTGGTAGAGGTTGATGCGGTCGATGCCCAGACGGTTCAGGCTTTCCTCGCATTCCCGCCGGATGCTGTCAGGATCAAGATTGTTCAGTTTTTCGCGGGCGGCGTTCCACCGCAGGCCGCATTTGGTGGCGACAATCGGTTTGTGCCGCAAGGGCCGCAGGGCCTGGCCGACGAGTTCTTCCGAATGTCCGCAGCCATAAATCGGGGCGGTATCAATCCAGTTGATGCCCAATTCGACGGCCCGTTGAATGGTAGCGATGGATTCCCGGTCATCCTGTGCCCCCCAGCCGTACTGCCACGGTCCGCCGATGGCCCAGGTTCCCAGCCCGAGGGTCGTCAGTTCCAGCTCAGTTTTGCCGAGTTCTCGCTTTTGCATATCTGAATACTCCCGAATAATCCCTTATACTGTATCAAAAATCCCGCTTTTCCACAACTGTAAGCCGGGAGAGAGGGGCGAAAATAAAAATTTATCAATTTTTTGTTGTACACCCGGTGCCAAGTCGATATTATGAACATAAGTTCATAATAAAGAGTGCAAAATATGCCAAGGCCCTTTAAAAATCGATGTGTTAATGGTCGTCCTGTTGCGGTGATTTATAAACCGGCAGGCATTCCTGCGGCCGGACTACAATGGGTTCAATTGAATCTGGATGAGTTTGAATGTATCCGATTAATAGATCATTTAGGTCTTGAACAGGAGAAGGCCGCTGAGCAAATCGGGGTTTCCCGGCCTACGGTCACGCGGATTTACGCTTCGGCCAGAAAAAAGATTGCCGATGCCCTCGTGCAGGGACAGGCCCTGCGTATTGAAGGCGGGCCGATTATTCAATTTGCTGAACAATGCCGGGGAATGGGATGTCAACGGCGACATCAACATGGACACGAGCATCAAAATATGGTTATCAAGTCACGGAGTGATAAAATGAAAATTGTTGTATGTGCGCAATCCAATAGTCCTCAATCCGCAATAGACAGCCGGTTTGGCCGAACTGCTTTTTGGGCTATTTTTGATGACCAATCGAAACAGTATGAATTTGTCGCCAATCATGCAAACTTACAGGCGGCACAGGGCGCCGGGATTCAGGCTGCCCAGGCCGTTTTGGATGCGGATGGAGGCATTCTGATTGCCTGCAATGTCGGTCCCAAGGCGATGGCGGTTCTTCAGTCCGGCGGCGTGCAGGTATTCCAGGCCCAGACGGACATGAATGTGGAGCAGGCGATTGCGGCTTATCAGGCCGGACAACTCCAGCAGATACAAAACGCCAATGTCGAAGGGCATTGGGTGTAAAAGGCTTTTTTGAAAGGATAAAACAATGCCAGGTGGAGATAGAACAGGTCCAATGGGAATGGGTTCGATGACCGGTCGTGGATTGGGAATGTGTTCCGGACGGGCAGGCAGTGCCATGTATCTGGGTGGCGGGCGTTTTGCCTGGGGTTGCGGTATGGGTTTTGGCGGGCGCGGTCGCCGCAATCGCTTCTGGATTGGGCAGCCGGGTGCAGCGGCAGGTCCGCAGTCTGAGCCTGTTTCCGCATCCGAGGAACTGGCCGAATTGAAACAGCAGGCCCAGTCTTTACAGGATAGCCTTAAGCAAATCAACAATCGTATTGAACAGCTTTCGAGAGCCTCTGTGTAATGAAAATTGCGGTAAGCAGCGGTAAAGGCGGCGTCGGCAAGACCCTGGCGGCTGCATGTCTGGCATCGGTGATGGCCAAGTCCCAGCCGGTCTGTTATGTGGATTGCGATGTCGAAGCACCCAATGCGCATTTATTTCTGAAGCCCGTCGATATCGAGACCTCGCAGGAGGCTTTGTCCTGTGTCGAGGGGATGGACCCGCAGCGATGTACTTATTGCGGCAAATGCGCCCGCGTCTGTTATTTTACCGCTCTTGCCGTGGGCAAGAAAAACGCGATAGCATTTCCGGA
>JBDKVE010000268.1:0-8794 GCA_039679345.1 Anaerohalosphaeraceae bacterium | reverse complement strand
TAACGATATCTGGAGCACTGGTCACAACGGCCATGGCGGTTCATACCGGCAGTCGAATACTGGGAATCGCTGCCATTGTGATGGCGATGATCAATGTTATAGGCGGTTTTCTGGTTACGCATCGTATGTTGCGAATGTTCAAGAAGAAAGAAAGACGATGAGGCGATAATCGTGACTTGTTATATTATTTCAGTTGTTTTGATTTTGATGATTTTGGGGGGAATTTGGCTGATGAACTCACCCCGCACTGCGGTTAAAGGAAATGCGCTGGGAGCAGCAGGGATTTTGGGAGTGATTGTATTGACCCTTATAGATGGAGGAATTGTCGGGAAGCCTGATCTGTGGATAGGATTATTCGTCGGGATGGTATTTGGAGTTGTGCTGGCGATGAAGGTGACGATGACACAAATGCCTCAGTTAGTGGCTTTGCTGAATGGATTGGGGGGCGGAGCGTCCATGCTGGTAGCCCTGATTGTTATAGGCGAACAGGCTGGCGACACCTCCTTGCTGAACCGTTTTACAGCAGCATTGGCACTGCCGGTAGGCTCAGTTACTCTCAGCGGAAGCCTGATTGCCGCAGCCAAATTAGACCGTCGAATTCGACAAACACCGATCCTGCTCAGCGGGCACGCCGTGATAATACAAGCTCTTCTGGCCGGGACAGCATTGCTGCTATTTTTATTGAGTGGAAATATAAACGAACAAACAACAGCGTTGTCCATTCTGCTATTGGCAATATCGCTGATACTGGGTGTGATGTGGACCCTCCCCATTGGAGGGGCAGATATGCCGATCACAATTTCTCTGCTGAATTCCCTGTCCGGACTGGCTGCGGCCATCGTCGGATTGGCTATGGCTGATCTTCTTTTGATTGCGGTAGGTGCAATTGTAGGCGCCGGAGGGATTATTTTGACTCTCGTTATGTGCCGGGCAATGAACCGGCGCCTGTGGGATATACTGATCCCGCCAAAATCGGCCGGACAAACCCGTTTAATGCCCACTGTAACAGAGTGTGTGGATACCCAGCCCCCCCAAAAATCGCCGGCAGTAGCATCGGGAGAATGGTTGCGGACAGCAAAAACAGTGGTCATTGTGCCGGGGTATGGGATGGCGCTGGCTCAGGCCCAGCAGCAGGTAGGGCAATTATGTGAAGCTCTCGAGCAAAAGGAAAAGAATGTGGTCTTTGCGATTCATCCGGTCGCTGGACGCATGCCGGGTCACATGAATGTATTGCTGGCTGAAGTGGGGATTCCTTATGACAAACTCTGTGATTTGGATCAAAGCAATACACGCTTTCCACAAACGGATTTAGTGATTGTCGTTGGTGCCAACGATGTCATCAACTCGGCAGCTCGAACTGCCGAAGGAACACCCATTTACGGAATGCCGATTCTGAACGTCGATGAAGCCGAGCATGTTATTATATGTAATAAAGATACCCAGCCGGGATATGCCGGCGTTGCCAATCCACTTTATGACAAAGGCGACAGGGTTTTGATGTTATCAGGTGATGCATCAGAAACAGTCATGCATTTAACGGACGAAATAAAGAGATTTTGCTAAGGATTGTGATTATGAACCAGTGTGCATTGAGGAACTGTTGTTCGATGGTAATTTTATTTTTCATATCAGTCTTCTCATATGCTCAGCAGAGTGTCTCGCAAAAGCCTGAATTCCACACGCAGCTTAAAATTGCCGATCAAAAAATACCGGTAAGGATTGTCTGTTCCGAAGTACTCGAGGAATCAGAGATGTCTCAGTATTTACTAAATTTTCTGAAGGAACGCAATTTTGCTGTCGAGTCTAAAATCGCCGACGAGTTCAGTGACAGTTATACCGGTCCCCAATGGATTTTAGCGACAATAGACAGTTACAAGTCGCTAAAGGGTAATATCGTTTTTCCGGAATTTCCCCAGGGCAGTCGTGATGAGGCCTTTGTTATAGATACTCTCCAAAGCAAAAACGGGCCCGAGGTTGTGCTTGTTGGAAAGAGTATATCAGGCCTCCGTGCGGCAGTAGCGAGGCTTGTTGGTAAAGTTGCTAATCAGGGAGAATTCCTTTTGCTGGATTCCGGCAGGGAACAGCGTGATCCATTTATCAAGCTTCGTATTCTTACGGCCAGTAATGCTGCACGTCGTCAGGCACCTAAAAATTCTCCTTTTCGCGAAGCGGATTGCCAAACTTGGAGCCTTGACAGGCTCAGGGCCTATCCTGAGATGTTTTGGCAGTTTGGTTATAACGGAATTCAGGTAGATGAGGATCGCGGATATGGAAGTGTTCGAGGTGAAGACCTTGCACGCATTCAAATCGCACTCAAGGCTATGATAAATGGCGCCAGAGAGTATCATATGTTTGTTTCTCTTAGCCAGTGGGGTGACTGTCTTTTTAATGAAGGCGAGGCATATTGCTGGAATGATCCGAAACAGCACGAGACAATGTTGGCATTTATGGATGATCTTGCTCACCACTATGCGTCAATAGTGGATAATATTACTATTCGTGTTGGAGATCCAGGCGGATGTTCCAAAAATGGATGCGATTTCTACAAAACGCCGCAGCAGCTCACAGCCGGCTATCTTCACGCGTTTCGCAAGATTAATCCTGGTGTCACCGGAACCCTAAGCATTTGGGCGAATGCCGGAGTCTGGAAACACTGTCCGAAAAAAGTGGACCTGTCCAATTATGCACCGATGTTCCCGGGCGAAGCAAATCAAAAAGAATATGCTTTGCCGCTTCAGGATGGAGCAAGCTTCCTGGACGAGGCATATATGCCGAAAGATGTGAGTATCTCTATTAATCGGTATTACAATTCGGATCAAGTTGAAGCGATTCTTAATACCGGCAGAATCGTTGATATCAAAGGATGGTATATCGCAGATATGGAGATGATCAATAATGTCTGCATCTCAATGCAAGCGGTTGATAAAATTCTGGGCGGAATGCCCGCTAAAGCCAAAGATCAGATCCGTTCGCAATCCATTGAGCTCTGTTTTGATGGTTGGCCGCAGATTATTGGTCAGTATATCGCAGCACAGAAACTCTGGAATCCTCAGTTTGATCTTGAGACTCTTAAAAAAGAATTTTGCGTTGCTGCATTTGGCCTGCGAAATGCTGATGCAATATTATCGCTTTACGAGGCTTGTGAGAACGGTGATGCCGATACTTATATTCTTCCAATCCCTAAGCCTGCTGATTTTGGCACAGCGGAGTATAATGCAAAGCTTCGTAATGTATTGGTCAAAGCAAAGAGTATAAGGATCGCGTCCAACTGGAAACCTAATTTTGTATTTCCGGTTCCAGTACAGAAATATGTAGACATGCTTAATGCTCGTACGCGTTTGATCTTGGCCGTTTCTGAGACCAAAGAGCGAATTGAAGCCGTTCGTAAGAGTGGAGGGGATGTAAATACTATCGGAAAAGTCAAAAAGGAGGCTATTGAATCGCTGCCGATCTTGCCAATCGATCCTCTTTACAAACAGGATGCCTCAATTGTGCATCCGGGATTCAAAGCAACAAGCTTTGCAGAAATGATCGAACGCATGTAATTATGTCAATTTTCAGAGTGAAAAGATTTTCCGGGTTTCCCTGGTAAATCCGTGCAAAGTGATAAGAATTTGATAGTATAGTATAGAGTTTATGGATGTTGCTAGCCCCATTTCTGACAGTTCTGATTGCAGAATATGATAGGTGAAACAAGCAAGGATGATCTGAGAATATTGTTATTGTATTACAGAGAAATATGGCGGAATGCTAAACGAACATGTAACAATGCTATGAAATTCTTATCTCAGAAAGGGATTGTTTATGGATAAATTAACACGCCGTAAATTTTTGAAAACCACCGGAATTACCGCCGCCGCCGCCTTGGGGGCTGGGACTGCCGCTACAGCAAAGACTAAGGACGTCATTCAGGGATTTGATGAAACGAAAACGAAAATCAATTCTCAACAAGTATGGCAAAAGAAATATGACCACAAAATCAGAGTCGGCCTTGCCGGCTATGGTGAGTGTCAATTCGGAGCTGCTTTTGGCTTTCAGGACCATCCCAATGTTGACGTGATAGCGGTTACCGACCTTATCCCAGAGCGTTGTCAGGCTATGTCGAAGGCTTGTCGATGTGAAAAAACATATCCAAGTCTTGAGGAGATGGTCAAAGATGACAGTATTGAAGCGATTTTCTGCGCAACTGATGCTCCCAGTCATGCCGAGCATTGCATATTGGCATTGAATCATGGCAAGCACGTAGCAACAGCAGTTCCGGCCGTTTTCGGTTCAGTTGAGGACGCATATAAAGTTTTTGAAACCGTGAAAAAAACAGGCTTAAACTACATGATGTTTGAAACATCTGCCTTTCATGACAACCTTTATGCCATGCGAGAGCTTTATAAGGCAGGAAAATTAGGCAAGATTGTTTATAGTGAGGGCGAATATTATCATTTCTTTGCGGATAAAGGGATCAATTCCTATAAAGGCTGGCGTATCGGTATTCCACCGCAATTTTACCCAACTCATTCGAATGCGTATTATTGCTGCGTAACCGGCGGAAGTTTTACGGAAGTTACCTGTTTGGGTATGCCAAGTATTTACGAACACTGGATGCCAACGGGTAATACCTATAAAAACCCATTTGCTACCGAAATTGCGCTATTGAGAACGGGCGATGGCGGAATGTCTCGGATGGCTGTTAGCTGGGATACTCCAGGTTTTGGAGCGGAAACAGGACGTATCCGAACTCAAAAGGGTACTTTTGATGGCACATGGAATAGTGAAATCGAGAAGGTTGATATCCCCCTAAAACCGCCCCTGCCTCCAGGCGTTGACGCTGGCCACCATGGTGGATCAAGCGGTTATCTTATGGATGAATTTGTCATGTCGATCATAGAGAAACGCAAGCCTTTAGTTGATGTGACTATGGCGATGAATCTATCAGTAGCAGGCGTGATTGCTCATCAATCCGCTTTGAAAGATGGTGAAACAATGAAGATTCCCCAGTTTATCAGTTAATTCTCTTCTTAAGACACCGCGGCATCAAGAGGGGCAAAGAAACATATTTTGGCTGTAGCTAATGTACTCGATGCGAGCAATATGGAGAAGTTTGGTTGAGTACATACCGTATTAAGCTTTACAGTTGAGCTGATCTTTGTATTTAAAATAGAAGCGACCAAAGAACTGGGTGGATTGCATTACACTATATAAAAACGACATAAAGAAAAATTGCGGTATTCTTGCAGCATGCGACACTTTTCCACTAAGGTCCTCTTAAAGATAATTACCAGGCCGTATCAGTGATTTCATGCTCAAGTATCCCTGAAACAAATGAATATATGTCCTGATAAAGGATGGGTTAAATTAAAAATTATATAAAAATGTCTTGACATATGTGTTATATAATGATAAATTAACAGTTAAAATAACACAATATAACATAACAGATTATGACATCAAATAATAACAACAAGATATCGGTAACAAAAAGACGGGGAAAAATCACCGAATTATTACGGCAGAATCAGGAAGTCAATATTCCTGAGTTGGCTTTGCTGTGCGGTGCCAGTGAGATGACCATCCGTCGCGATCTCGATCTACTGGCCAAGCAGGGATTGGTACGACGTACGCACGGTGGCGCGGCAACGGCCGAGCGCATGGAGTTTCAATTTGATTTTGCGGAGCGAAGAACACGCAACCATAAGGCCAAGCAGGCAATTGCTGCCGAGGCGGTCAAGCTGATTCAGCCCGGCCAGCGCATTATCCTCGATACCGGCACGACAACGCTGGAATTGGCTTGTCTGTTAAAAGACTTTAAGCAATTAACAGTCATTACTCCCAGTTTAGCCGTCGCGTCAGTGTTGCAGTTTTCCACTGGCGTCCAGACGATCCTTTTAGGCGGCGTAATCCGCAAGGGTAGCCCCGACCTGACGGGCGTAGTAACTGAAAAGGTACTTGATATGTTTATGGTTGATATGGTCTTTCAAGGCGCCGATGGGATCAGTCTAAATGGCGAGTTGTTCAACTCTGATATGCGCATCGCCCAGGTGGATAACAAAATGCGTCAGCGAGCCGAAAAGACTTATATTCTCTGCGACAGCTCAAAAATTAACAAGTTTGACTTTGCCTCCAATGGCTCATTGGCTGAGGTCAACGCATTGATTACCGATAGCGGCATTTCCAGTGAGGCTGTTAAGTCATTAAAAAAGGTATGTCCCGATATCATTATTTGTTCCCTTTAGAAAAACAGGAGTAATATTATGAAAAAGGCCAAAACAATATCTGCACCCCAATGGGCACACCTGGATTTATCACGGGTTCCATACGTCAAGACCTCTCTTCCTGGTCCAAAGTCAAAAGAACTGCATGCCCGCTGTACCAAGTACTTCAAGGGCCTCAGCGAACAAGTCAAACTCTTTCCTGTTGCTTTTGAAAGCGGCAAGGGGTGTGAACTGATCGATGTAGATGGAAATCATTATATTGACTTTTCCAGCGGTATTTATGTAACGACACTGGGACACTGCCATCCAAAGGTAACTGAAGCCGTCCAAAAAGCAGCAGGTAAACTGATGAACTGTCACGATTTTACCACCGAGATTAAAACCCGGCTGGTGGAAAAACTGGCTGAGGTTTTGCCAGGTGATTTGAGCGGATTTCAGTTTTATGATGCCGGTACGGCTGCTGTTGAAGCCGGACAGCGAGTACTTCGGGCTGCAACAAAAAAACATGAGATGATCTCCTGCTTCTATGACTTTCATGGCAAGACTTATGGGGGCGTTTCATTGGGCCATATCCGTTCGTTTGTTTACGGTCCCTGCCGGGCGCCGGGTATGTATATGGTTCCGCGTCCGAATACTTACAGGCCGATGTTCACCAAGCCGGATGGTACGGCCGATTCTGATAAATACATCGAATTTTATGACGAATTTATCGATAAGGCCACCGTTGGTAGCGTCGCCGGTTTTGTTCTTGAACCTATTCAGGGCTGGGGCGGTTCGGTGATGCCGCCGGAAGATTTCTTTCCAAAGCTTCGCCAATTCTGTGACAAAAGGGGCATTTTGTTGATGACCGATGAAGTCCTGACCAGCTTTGGTAGAACAGGCAAGTGGCTTTGCACGGAACATTGGGACGTTGTACCGGACATTGTCTCTCTCGGCAAAGGTTTTGGGAATGGCTTTCCGGTAACCTGTGTGGCAGTGCGAGAAAAATACAAGGAGTCGTTCGAGTCCATCTCGGCTTCAAGCAGTTATGGCGGCAATCCGATGGCCTGTGCTGCGGCTCTGGCCAGTATTGAAGCCATCCAGGAAGAAAATCTGCTGGAACGGTCATCGCACTTAGGCGACTTAGCGATAAAACGCATGGACAAAATGAAGGCTGAACACGCGATCGTTGGCGATGTTCGTGCCAAGGGTTGTCTGATGGGTATCGAATTGGTCAAAGACAAAAAGACTAAAGCCCCCTTCAATGAAGCAGGAAAAAGGGTCTATCAGAAAGCATTTGCTAAAGGTCTGGCTTGGATACCTGCCGGCCATATTCTGCGGATGAGCCCGCCCATTGTCATGGAAGATGATGTGCTCATGAAAGGTCTGGATATCATTGACGAAGCCATTGGTGAAACTGAAAAAGAGCTTCTTTTATAAAAAGCATAATTATGGCAGCAAATAATAGTGTTTTTAATACGGCTCAATATAATCTCAGGCAGACGGCAGAGAGAATCGGTCTGGAAGATGATGTTCTCCAAAAGATAGCTATTCCCAAGGAAAAAATCGAACAACGATTAACTCCCTTGTTGAGCAATGGAAAACTTGCCAATATAGAGATTTATATTGTTCGTCACAATGATACCTTGGGACCTTCCAAGGGCGGCATACGAATGACCTCCAGCGTTTCGATGGAGGAAGTCGTAGGGTTGTCTATGGAAATGACGTGGAAGACATCACTCATCGGCGTGCCGTTCGGAGGTGGAAAATCCGGTATTCGATTTGCGCCGGAAACTGTCAGCCCAATCGATAAGGAAGTCATTATTCGTTCCTTTGCCAGAAGTGCTAAACGTCATTTCGGGCCAGAATTATATATTCCGGCTCCTGATATGGGGACCAATGAGACCGATATGGGACATATCAGGGATTGCATTTCCTATTCCGAAGGAACATCAATTACCCGCGGTTGCTTTGTCACTGGAAAGCCCATCATTCTGGGTGGAATTCCGGGCAGACGGCAGGCTACTGGAAGAGGTGTCGTTTATACAACTTTGGCTGCGTGTAAAAAACTGGGTCTGGATATGAATGGTCTGAAAGTTGCAATCCAGGGATTTGGTAATGTTGGTTCTGAAGCTGCGATTGAATTCAGCAATCAGGGTGCAAAAATCATCGCGGTTTCGGATGTCTCCGGCATGCTGTTTAATGACAAGGGATTGAATGTTAGTTCGCTGTATGAACATTCAAAAAATAATCATGGGCATATCCATGGTTTTCGTGAAGCAGAATCCGCACCTCCTGAAGAAATATTCGGGGTTGTATGTGACTGTTTCGTTCCCGCGGCTGCCGGTTCTCAAATTACCGGGGCCAATGTGTCGAAAATAATGGCCAGGCTAATTTCCGAGGGCGCAAATGCGCCAACAACGCCCGAGGCTGATGAGGTACTGAATGATAAAGGAATCTTTGTCATTCCTGATATTCTGTGTAATAGCGGTGGTGTGTTTGTTTCCTATCTTGAGTATATTCAGGAAACCCAGCATGAACAAATGACGGAATCCCAAGTGACAACTCGTCTGCATGAAAAAATGATTTCCTGTTTTGACGAGGTTTAC
>JBDKVE010000267.1:0-4514 GCA_039679345.1 Anaerohalosphaeraceae bacterium | reverse complement strand
GTATAATCCCATTCTGGAGTGGAAAATACTTTTTAAAAGGGTTGATATGCGGTTTTTCTTTTTCTCGCTTATTGGATTAGTTTTTTGTATGACTGTCTCTGTCCATGCTGCCAGTTACGGCGGTGGCAGCGGGGCAGTAGATAATCCCTATCAAATATGGACAGCATTGCAAATGAACACTGTCGGTGCCAATTCCGCCGACTGGGGAAGTCATTTTATCCTGATGGCTGACCTTGATATGTCCATTTATAATGGTACGCAGTATCGTATTATTGGGAATCTTAATACCCCCTTCAGTGGCACGTTCGACGGCAATGGATATAGTATCAGCAACCTGACTTATACGACAACTGCATCCGTGGATTATGTCGGTTTGTTTGGCTTCATCAAGAATGCCACGATACAAGACCTTGTCGTAAAAAATGCCCTGCTCTCATCCGGCGGCCAATACGTCGGCGGGCTGGTAGGCCAGAATTCCGGCACACTGGATGATTGCTCTATGACGGGTTCGGTCAGTGGTTACTATTATATCGGTGGATTGGTGGGGCTGAATTCCGGCTTGATTACGAACAGTTGTGCGGGCGCTTCCGTCAACGGAACGGACTATGTCGGCGGTCTGGCAGGGTATAATAAATCCGGCACAATAACCATCTGCAATGCGACCAGTTCAATTACTGGAACACGTTGTGTTGGCGGTCTGGCGGGTGGGAGTTATTATGGTGCCATTACCGCCTGCCATGCGAACAGCACGACCCATGGTCTCAGAAATGTCGGCGGCCTGGTGGGGTATAACCTGTATGGTGTTGTTACGGCCTGTTATGCAGCCGGTCCAACCGAGGGAACAGCCGATTCCTTCACACGTATCGGGGGGCTGGTCGGCGGCAATGATGGAATGCTCACGGCCTGTTATGCGACCGGCTCGGTGATTGGTGCTGCTCAGGCCGGCGGTCTGGTGGGGTCTAATTATGGCATCATTACGAGTTGTTACGCTACCGGTTTGGTCAGCGGAGCCAACAACGATATCGGTGGTCTGGTTGGAATCAACAATAGCAGCCTCGTCAATCATTGTTTCTGGGACACCCAGACCTCTGGCCAGGCAACCAGTGCCGGCGGAATGGAAAAAACGACGATCCAGATGAAAACACTTTCGACCTTTATTTCGGCCGAGTGGGATTTTGTTGGCGAAACAGCCATTGGGACTGATGATTACTGGAAGATGCCTTTGATGGGCGGTTATCCTGTTCTGAACTGGCAAGCGGAGGAATCCGATCCTTCAGGCCTGGAATTTCCCGACTTTAATGGTGACGGTAAGGCGGATATCCTGTGGCGAAATGTCAACACCGGGGCCTATCTGGGTGCCATTATGGACGGTCAGACTCTCGTGCAGATCAAAGGTCTTGGCGGCAGCAGTACGACGATGCAAATCATAGGTTTGGCAGATTTTAACAACGATGGCAAAACGGATATTGTATGGCGTAATGTTGAGACTGGGGCTTATCTCGGCACGCTGATGGACGGCCTGACCACGAGTCAAACCAAAGGCCTTGGCGGCAGCAGCACGACCCTGCAGATTGCAGAGATTGCCGACTTTAACGCTGACGGCATGGCTGACATCCTGTGGCGTAACGTCAATACGGGCGCCTATCTGGGTACACTGATGAATGGCCTGACTTTGGGCCAGACCAAAAGTTTCGGCGGCAGCAGCACGACCCTGCAGATCGTGGATCTGGCGGACTTTAATGCGGATGCCATGACTGACATACTATGGCGTAATGTCAATACGGGCGCTTATATTGCTACTCAAATGAACGGCCTGACCCTGGTCCAGAACAAAAGCCTTGGCGGCAGCAGCACGACTTTACAGATTGCAGACCTTGCCGACTTCAACGCTGATGGCATGGCCGATATTCTATGGCGTAATGTCAATACGGGCGCCTATCAGGGGGTGCTGATGAATGGCCTCAACGCAGGACAGGCTAAGAACTTTGGCGGCAGCAGCACGACTGTACAGATTGCAGACCTTGCCGACTTTAACGCTGACGGCATGGCGGATCTTGTATGGCGCAATATCAATACCGGCGCCTATATCGCGACCCAAATGAACGGCCTGACCCTGGTCCAGAATAAAGGTCTTGGCGGCGGCAGTGCGACTTTACAGATTGCGGACCTTGCCGACTTTAACGCTGACGGCATGGCTGACATCCTGTGGCGTAATGTCAATACGGGCGCCTATCTGGGTACACTGATGAATGGCCTGACCCTGGGCCAGACCAAAAACTTCGGCGGCAGCAGCATTACGCTGCAGATTGTAGAATAAGTTGATTAGACTATGTTCTTCGTCCTTTTGCCTTCGGAGAACATGGAAATGCGTCTCGAATTGAAGGGGATAATACACGTATGTTTGTTATCATTATATTGGTTGGAGTTTTTACCGGTGCATTAATCCCCTGTCTGCTGTTAGCCTTTCTGATCCGTTTCGCCGCATGGATCACATTTCGTTTTACCCCCAGATACTGGGATTCTTACCAGGCAGCCTTGATTACTGTTTTTGTATCTTATACGTTTTCTATGGCCATTCAATGGCTCTCTGATCAATCCAAGTCTGGCATGTGGGATTTGCTCTATCTTTCTTTTCCCATCATAGGAGGTTTTTTGTTTGGTCAATTTCTCCAAAAAGTACCCGAGAATAAAGGGGTCGGCTTTCTTCGCGGCACTGTGATCTATGTCACCTATGGCCTGGCCATTCTATTGCTTCTGGGTATAGTGCTGGCAATCCGGTTTTATGCCAAACAAATCGCTTAGCACAGAATCATTTTTGGTTTAAAAACAATACCGTCCGGCAGGGCCGGGTTGTGGTGCAAATTGACAATTATTTTTTTATGCCGAAGCAGTAGAGGTTTTCAGCAGTACGCAAAAATAGTTTCCCATCAGCAATTGCGATGGAGGAATCAACAGGTTGTTCGTCAAGAGTTTGGGTACTGAGGACACGAAATGCTGCGGGGTCGGCGGCGGCGATGGTCACTACCCCTTTTCGATTTACCATGTACAGTTTTCCATCGCCGGCGGTAATGGATGCATAATACATGTCGGCTTTATCCAACTGGGCCGTCCAATGCACGTGACCGTTTTTGGGATTCAGGCATGTCAGGAGCCTGGTTTTTTCGGTAATCTGGTACAAGTTCCCCTGATATACCGCCGCACAGGTTATATCCGATCCCGGCTCATCTATCATCCAGACCTGTGGGGGCTGATTGGCGGCCAGCTTGTTAATGTCCAGCGCAAATGTTTTATCGCCGCGCGGCCAGGCACAGACCAGAATGCCGTCGGCTGCGACAGGTGTTGGAATCTGCCGGTCGATTTTTCGCTTTTCGGCAACAATATAGGTGTGTCGCCACAGTTCTTTGCCGGTTTGCGGGTCGTGGCCGGTCACGCAGTCCCCGCCGTACACGACCACATGCATTTTGCCGCCGATCATGATGGGCAGCGGGGTCGTGTATGCGTTGGTCGATTCTTCGAGGGCATCTGTCGGCCGGACATGCTTGAAAATCGTCTTGCCATCCGCGGCGTTTACGCACAAAAGATAGGACTCCAGTTCGGTCTGGTTGTTGGAGTCGGAGGACGCCTTCGAACGACGCAGGACGGGGATATAGAGCCGCCCATCCAGCAGCAGGGGGCTGGAACTGTACCCGAAATCCAGCGTCAGCGGGCCGTAATCGGCGACAAGGTTGCGTTTCCATACGTCCTTGCCCGCCGTGTCCAGTTTAACCAGGGTCCCTTCGCCAAATAAGAAGGCCGCGCCGTCCGGCTCTGCGCAGGGCGAACACGAGGCCATGGTATTGCCCGACGGGAATTTCCGATTGGCGCCGGCCGCGGCATATTGCCAGAGAATCCGGCCGGTCTCGGCGTCCAGGCACATCGCCAACAGGCGGTCGGAGCCGTTTTGCGTGGAGGACAGGTACACCTTGCCTGCGGTGATGACCGGGGTGGCGGAGGACTTGCCCGGCAGGGGGGTCTTCCACAGAAGCGTCTGGTTGGGGTCCAGCACAGTCGGCAGATTCTGCTGGTCGACAGAGCCGTTAAAATACGGACCTCGCCATTGCTGCCAGTCCGCTCCGAATGCGACCGAAGCCATCAGAATCATCATCCCAAAACGCATTCTCATAACGCAGTCTCCATGAAAAATTAATTTCTCTTATTTTCTTTATTCTACCGCCAGATATACCAAAAGTCAAAGTTCGCCTTTCAGCAGTTCAAATCTGTTTTGTATGTTATATAATTAAAACTAATCATAACAGGCTGTCGATGAAAGCTTGCAGATTGATTCCTATGTCCGCCTTCATATAAGAGTCTTTGTAAGCAAAAAAAATTACAGGCACTTTTGTTGGTTTAAAATGCCCGACATGACCTGTGTCCATCAAAGCTGTCCTGGCAACGGAGAGCTTTGAAATTATAGTGAGTCATTTGACTCCATGTTTAATGTCTTTTTGCTATGCAGGGAAGGATATCCCGCCATT
>JBDKVE010000266.1:0-7910 GCA_039679345.1 Anaerohalosphaeraceae bacterium | reverse complement strand
GCTGCATTGGGAAAGAATAGAAGACAGAACCTTGACGGCATTTCCAACCGCACCGCCGTATGACCCTGAATGAAGAGCATGAGCCGCCGTCTTGATCTTCACATCCATCGCCACCATGCCCCGCAGACCATAGGTTATGGCCGGTGTGGCCTCATCATACAGCGATGTGTCCGATACAATCACCGCATCGGCGGCCAGATTGGCTTTTTCATTTTTAATATAGTGTTCCAGGTTGTTTCCGCCGCATTCTTCCTCGCCTTCGAAAAGAAACACCACTTCGCAAGGCAGATGGCCGCGGGTCTTTAACAGGCTTTCGACGCCTTTAATATGAGCAAACAACTGACCTTTGTCATCCGATGCCCCGCGGGCATACAGAAAACCATCGCGGATCGTTGGCGTAAAGGGATCGCTTTGCCATTGGCTGACAGGGTCAACCGGCTGCACATCATAATGACCGTAGATGATGAGTTTTTTGTCCGATTGCCCCTTGCCTCGGGCCCATACAATCGGGTGCCCCTGAGTCGGGACCAAGCGCGCCTCAAGTCCGAGGTGTTTAAGATGATCCACTAACCACTGGGCACATCGGATCAGATCGTCTTTGTGTTTGGCCTCTGCACTGATGGAGGGGAATCTAAGAAACTGCTGCAGCTCGTCTAAAAACCGGCCTTTGTTCTGATCGATATAATCAAAGCATTGTTTATCCATCATTACACCTCTTTTCCGCATGAGATTAGCAACCTCACGATACACACGTTTTATTGATTCACATCTTCTTCTGTTTCTGACTCAGGAAAAACGACCGCTTAAATGAATGAATTCAAATTTTATAAAATCCCCTCCGTTTTACAAACAATAATTCTTAAAATACCGTGCTATTCATTCTCTTTTATTTCTTATTTCTCCGGCCATAGATATATATTGTTATGGCTATACATATTCTGCCATATCCATTTTTAAAAATGAAATATTATTGTATATGTTTGCAATATTTCCTTCCTGTCCGACATATAAATACTGGGCCGGGAGAAACCCATCTGGAATCATTTCAAGACCTTTTTCGTAGTCTTTACTATGAACTACGAACTTTTGCAAAGAAGGAGCAATTATGAAAAACGAAACGAAGCCAATCCTTTGCGAGACAAGACATATATAAGCATAACTGTGTCCAGATATATCAATATCAGTATTTTTTTTATTTTATTCTATTTCAACATGCTAAAATAGGTTTTTACTTGAACGGAATCGTGTAAAATTCTATAATACATGTCTGTTTGGAGAGAGAAAACGTATATGGGGAGTATGATGATGAGAGCGCGATTTCTTTTCCTGCTTTGCATCGGTTTAGTATGCATTGCGGGTTCTTCTTTTGCTACATTATTGGATTTTGAAAATCTTACACCAAAAGAAGATATCAGCGGAACCTATTATGGGGATTTGTACTGGGAATTTGGCAACACCGGCTATCTGAATGTCGGCGGCTCATGGTTATGCCCTGAGTCTAAGACGGATGCAAACTTTTATCACTGCCCTAGTTCCGGCTCTAACAATCTGATAAATAGTTGGGGCTGTACGGAAATCGGCATTCAATTTCTTGCCGATGTGGATGTATTCGGCGCCTACTTTGCCGGCCAGGGATATATCGAAACCTGGGCCGATGCCGTTCGTGTGTCAGGTTATCGCGATGGGGATCTGGTTGGACAAACTGACTGGTTTACCGATATTGATGAACATCCGGACTGGTTTGCTATTAATCTGACCAATGTGGACCGGATTGTAATAGAAGCGAAGCCTGCCTATGGATATACCTATGGCTGGTATGGTCTGGATGATCTGACCTACGAGGTGATTCCGGAACCTGCGACGCTTATCTTATTGTCCCTTGGTGGTTTAGCGTTACGCCGCACGCGTACGGCCAGATCATAACGCGTACACAAATAGCAGGGATAGTGGATCTGTTTAATTGATAGCAGCCTCAAGCCGCTCGGCCGGACACTCCAGCCGCATCAGCAATTCCCGCTCAGACACAACACCATCAGTCATCAGCTTGATATGCTGTTCCTTGCTCAGTAACAAAACCTTGAATTCCCCCAGATTCACATTGAACAACCTGCGCAGATAATCACAGCTATCCGCCCCAAGTTCCATATTGCCGATATGGCTGTTGCCCTGCTCGAAGATTTCCGCCACAACCAGTCCTTGTTCCCGCAGAATGACATCGCTATCGGCAAACAACTCTTTTTGAATCCGATAGGCATGATGACGATCCGAGGGGGAAAAGACAAAAAGCAGGCTGTTGCGGGTTTTGAATCCGTTCAAACTCATACGCAAATCGGTCATATAACCCCCTTCTCACCCAAAACTCCAATTTTATCTCTATTTCATCTTCCTTGAGAGCAAGGCAGGCTGTATACAAAATGTACCTTAAGAATGCGTAATCGTCAAACGTACTACGGATTTTATCGGACAATGTTCTGGAATTCAATGAGTATTTCTACTGAGAAATTCCACTTTTTTTATGAATTATGGTTATTTGTTTCACAAATCAGGTCACACAGGAGGAAAATCCCCTGTTTTTTAGTCTTGAAATACGTATGATAGATTATCGTATCTGATTAAGCTTGAAAAACCCTAACACAAACCGGAGTAACTATGCGACAGGTTTTATATATCATAGGTTTTGTGGCAATTGCTTTTTCGACCACAGCTTACGCGGCTGCGCTGACCGAAATCGCCCGGGAAGGCCGGGAAAAGTCGTCGGCTCGGGTCGAACCCGTCCGGCTCAATGGCAGCCCGGCCCTGGCGGTCGTTTTCGAAGGGACCAAAGACCTCCATTATTATGCCTCGGCCCAGACCGCCCCGGCCGAAGGATTGGAGCTAAAGGTCACCGCCAAGGCCGAGGGCCTTTCGTTCGGCAGTGCTATCTTCCCCAAGCCGGGCACTTTCTACGACCCCGGCCAGGAAAAAGATGTCGAAGTCTATGTCGGCGCCTTTGAGGTCTATCTCCCCATCATCAATCCCCCCGCAGCCGGGACCGTTCAGGCTCAGGCCATCGTGGCCGGGATAGCCTGCACCAGCAACGTCTGCCTGGCCCCTTTCGAAAAAACCGTACCCGCCCAGATCGACTTTGCCCAGGCCGGAACCTGGCGCGCCGTAACCAGCGACCTCGCAGGGCAGCGTGTTGCCCCGACACCCGCACCTGCAGCCGGCACCGCCCCAACCGCTGAAGTCGTCATCAGCCAGCCTTCCGAATCGCTGGGCCAACTGCTGGCCGGCTGGCGGGAGTCGTCCAATGTTCAATCAGCATCGGGGCAGGTCATTTGGTATCTGCTTCTGGCTCTGCTGGCGGGCTTATCCATTAATATCATGCCGTGCGTTTTGCCGGTGATCCCCCTGATTGTCATGCGTCTGGTCTCCCAGACCAAAGAGACTCCATCCCGGCGGATTGGGCTGGGGCTGTCGTTTTGCGGCGGGATTGTTTTATTTTTCGCCGCCTTTGCGGCCTTATCCGCAATCATCAAAATCGCCACCGGCTCATCGCTGGATTTAAACAGCCTCTATCGCAACCCGACTGCGGTAATTGTATTATTCCTGCTGATTGTCTTGTTCGCCCTGGCCCTGATGGATGTGCTGACGCTGTCGCTGCCGTCTTCATTGGCAGGTCGGCAGGGCGGCGGCGCCGGATATGCCGGCTCCGTGGCGATGGGCTTTTTCGCCGGCATCCTCAGTACGCCGTGCAGCGGTGCGGTTATCGGCGCGGTGCTGGTCTGGGCGCAGACCCAACCGGCGGCGGTCAGCGTCACGGCGCTGATCCTGATGGGTGTCGGGATGGCGGCACCGTATGCGGTGCTGGTCTCGGTACCGAAGCTGCTGTCATTTGTGCCCAAGCCGGGGACATGGATGGAACATTTCAAAAAGGCCGGCGGATTTCTGCTGCTGCTGATTGCCGTCAAGTTTACCCTGACGGGACTCACCAAAGATCACTTGATTAACGTGCTGCTGTATGGTGTGGTGTTTGCGTTCTGCGTGTGGATGTGGGGCAGTTGGGTGAACTTCGCCACACCCACAGGTCGCAAGTGGGCAACCCGGGCCGCGGCCCTGGCGATTGCCGTTGCGGCCGGCGTCTGGCTGCTGCCGGTCCCGCAGGAACCGGTGATGCGGTGGCAGGCCTACGATGCGGCGGTAATTCAGAAGGCGATTGAAAACAAGCAGCCGGTCCTGATTAAATTCACCGCCGACTGGTGCACCAACTGCAAAGTCCTCGAAAAGACCGTCTATATGGATCCGCAGGTCGCCCGGCTGGTCGCCGACAAGAAAATCCTCGCCGTTAAGGCCGATACCACGCAGGCTCACTACCCGGCGGCAGTGGATTTGAAGGCCGTCTTCGGCGAAGCAGGCAACGTGCCGGTCACCATCCTGCTCAACCCCAACACAAAATCCCTCACCAAACTCCGCGGCATATTCGATAAACAGGAATTGATCGATAAGCTGTAGAGCATTGGCGCGCATAAAATAAAAACCGCGTGGACTACAGGCTTATGGAGTACAATCCTATATATATTTTTCGCCGATAAATATATAAGAACATAGAAATACTGCTTGAAAGGGAGTAGGAGACTGGTAGAATAGCGGGGGTATGAGCCAAGGTGAAGGGACAATATTTATGTTTTCTTTTTGAGGATTAGGTCGTGCCAATTACACCCGAACAATTTGAATTATTATTACCCTTGGTTTCAACATGGGCTGAACAGCAAGAGGAAATAATTCTTAGGAATGGTGAACCATTAAATGATGCTCAGCTTCAAGACGCTCATGCGTTGAACATAAGGTATCCTGAGAAAATAAGGCTATTGTCAGTTAACAATATTCCCCAGCCCGATAATCCCATTTTAAAGGCTGCTGCAGATATGACGCAACTTATCAGTCCTTCTACAATAGGACTTACTTTGCGATATGGGATATTTATCCATTCCGATTGTTGGGGACAAAGACGACTGGTAGTCCATGAATTAGTCCATACCTCTCAATATGAACGGCTTGGCGGTTTTTTTTCATTTTTACGGCAGTATTTATTCGAATGCCTTACCATTGGTTATCCAGAGGCCCCTTTGGAACAGGAAGCAATCTTAAAAACAGAAGAATTGCTGAACTATTAGCAATTACATAGTTATTACAGAGATATAGCTTGTTGTCAGTGAGGAACCAGGGAAATATATGTCTTTATTTTTAAAAACAATTGGATTGTTATTACTCTTTTTAACACTGATTTTCATCATAGTAGGGGTGTCAGTAAAATATGGTATTTCTGAAAATATAACAATCGTCGTTGGTATGGTCTTATTCATTGTGTTTGCTTCTTATATATGTTTTTTCTTTGGTAAACAGAAAAAGTTAAAAGCAATTAAGCGTATCAGAAAGAAGATGGAAACCCTCAGTCCAGTTCCTAAAGAAACATTTGAACAAGCGTTTGACAAAGAACATATAGATATTGCCTATAAGGCACGAACAGCAGTAGCACTATTTTATGGAATTGAACCCGAGAAGATATCGCCTGACTGTAATATGTGGAATGAATTTGCTTTGGAACTATTTGAACCTTACTTCTTAATATACATTGAGTATAAAATGTTTTCTGATTTACACGAATCTCTTACAAGAGGGACTGTTGTCGCTGCTCCCACCGTATCAAAAGAAATGGATTTTGCTGCTTTTGTGAGAAGTTTGAACACCTATAAATATGACTTTATAAAACGCTATAATATTCAATTAAATAATTAGCCGGGTGCCCACGCGGATTATGTATCGTCATGTGTTGATGGAGAATTGCTGATAATGGTGTTGTGGTTACACGGGTATTGAGGTATATTTAAGATCGATGGAGGTGATTCGGTATTGCCACGCATGGAATAAAACCGCGTGGACAGGGACCACTCTACAGGCGATGATTTAGAGAGTGTTTAGAACGAAAGACTTATTTATGCTTGCAAATGTTATTCTGGCTTATCATGTTCCTTATATAATGGTTTTTTTGCTTTGTTTTGTTGTGCTGCCGGTGGAGTATTTCGTGTTCTGGCTGTTTCAAAAAAGACAACACTTTTACTCTTTGAAAATCTTTGGTCAGATGGTTCTCGCAAATATTACCTCTTTGATCGTGGGGTTTATGATTTCTGTTTTTATTCCCACTTATGGCACGATGTGGAAAGGGGGAATGTCGCAAGACAATATAATTGGAATATTTATCGGGTATATCATTGCTTTTTTTATCAGTTGGTTTATTGAATATTATGTTATGTACCTCTTTAATAAGAAATCACCCTTTCCAAAACTCGACAAAACAATCGGGTATGCTAATGTGGCCAGCTATTTTATTCTTTATATGATTACGTTTGCAGCAATATTATTTTAATAAGCCGGGTATGACTGGGCTGTGCCCGCGCGGTTCTTATTTGATAATCGAGACAGTTGCCGCTTATGAGCATAGAATGGAAAACAAACGGCAACTGTCCCGCGTAATCGATAACAAGGGTCGGTGCTGTACTACTTCAACCAGGTCGGTTTGGACTCCACTGCGACTCCATCATGTTCAGTAAACTGGACTAAGCTTTTTGCCTCTGTCTGAATACAGACATATCGAATCGGCATCTGGTCATCGGCTTTCAAACACCGTGCTCCGGCGGGATCAACCCGAATCACACAGCCCTCCTCGATTCCAAACTCATCGCCGTCAATATAGAATTGTCCCTTGCCTTTCAGGATGAGATAGACCTCTTCATTCCGCTTGTGACTGTGAACAAAGGGAATGCTCGCTCCGGCGGGCAATTCATTGATGGATATCTCCGAGCCGGTCAATTTAAGCTCACTGTGGAGCGTGACCCGCCCAAGCTTTGAAATATCCCCGATTGACGATACCTGATAATGTGTTCCCGTCTTTTTCATATTGTACTCCGGTTTAAATGATTTATTTTTTGCCCCAAACTGTTTAGAGCATGTGTCCTTATTTCATGAGAGCGTTGCATTAAAGATTTACTACTTAGTTCGTACACGAACCGTATTCCTAAAAAAATATCAGGGTCATATACCGATCCTACTTAATATTTTCTGTTTCGGCGCGGCTAAGTACAGCGGCTTCATCCACGTGCCTCTTTTGCTCGCGGAATAATCATACCCGTTGGGTATACGTTCTGTTCAATTTCAGACAGCAATTGAATCAATATCTCGCGATCCCGGACAGGCATCTTTCCATAGATCTTCTGGCGCAGCAGGGTTGAAATCGCATCAAAATCTTTTCTGAGCTTTTGTCCTTTTGACGTCAATTCAACATAGATTACCCGGCTGTCCGTCTGGCATGGGAATTTTCGGACATATCCATGCTTCTCAAGGGTGTTAATCATAACCGTAACCGTGGACTTGACGCGTCTGATACGCTCCACAACCGCCTTGATGGGAACAGGTTCCTTTTGCTGGAACAGAAACATTAACGCCGCACCGTGAGCCGGAACAATCCCTTTGATGGAACGGGCTTTGAGTTCCTTTTCGATCAGGAGGTTTGCCGCCTCCCGAATCCGGGCAATCTGCCCAACAATGCCGCCTGTATCGGTCATAGATCCTCTTTCGATAATTTTATACTGCAAACAGAATAGTTCGAGCACGAACCTTTGTCAAGAACAAAATAAAAATATCTTTGGACAGATTGCGTCCATTTACGGAACCCTGTCCTCGGCAATTTTATTTTTCTTCCGGACCGGCTCGACCTGCAGAATCAGCCTGCCCTGTTCGAGCTTAAAGCTCTTGAGCCGCACGGTATAATCCGAAATCGTCATCACCGGGTCAAAGGATTGATTGTTAATCACGCCGTTGATAATCGGCGCCAGCTCCCCATCGTCCTCCGGCACGAGGTACTCATCGGCGTACTG
>JBDKVE010000265.1:0-30593 GCA_039679345.1 Anaerohalosphaeraceae bacterium | reverse complement strand
GCTGTTCGGGAGTTTCGTTCTCATATGGCCATCTGGCTTTGTTGGCCGACTGTGAGGAACAGCCGATCACCAGAATCATCGCCACGATTTGAACGAACAAAGACATGACAAACAAGGATCCTTTTTTTCGCATACAAACTCTCCTTAAATTTAGTGTTTCCTGGAACAAGTATTTTCGACGCATAGAGAGTAAACAGGTCAACCCGACAAAACAATGTAAAATTAAAAGTTTTCATGGATTATTTACAGATTTTTGCTATTGTTCCGGAATGTTTGGACTGAAACATATAATCGACAATGTCGATATCAATATCCTGAATATTGAATACTATACTGTGGGTAAGGAATGGAATTACCGCAACGTGAACAATCCTTATTCCAGAATTTACTATATTACCAGCGGTTCAGGACTAATCGAACACCACAATCAGACTTTTCCACTTGAACCAGACCATTTTTATCTGATTCCCTGTTTCACCCCGGTCAGAATGTATTGTCCGGACCAATTCAGTCATTATTATATCCACTTTACATGCAGAACCTCGACAGGCATGGATATTCTTTCGATGCTGGACTGCCATTACCATGTCCCTGCTCCTTCGGGATTGATTAATGAAGCCATTTTCAAACGTCTGCTGGAATTGAACCCGAATCGTCAATTGCCTGAATACGACGCCAACAAGCCGATTTATCAGGCCGTGCTGGAAAATGCCAACCAGTTGGACCATGAAAAGTCCCCTGCCAACCTGATTGAAACCAATGCCCTGATGCGGTTGCTTTTGTCGGCCTTTTTTGCTGATTATTCCGACACTGAAGTTCAGGCGGCCTTATATGGATTATCGCGTTTCAATTCGGTCATTGACTTTATTCACAACCGGCTGGACAACCAGATAACGATCCGAGAACTGGCAAAAATTGTCCATCTGAACCCGACTTATTTCTCGAATTTATTCAGCAAGCTGATGGGGATATCGCCGATTCAATACATCAATAAAAGACGAGTTGAAAAAGCCCAGTCCCTGCTGCTGACCACGGATGCCACGCTTTATACCATAGCTCAAAAGGTCGGCTTTATGGATGAATATTATTTCTCACGCATCTTCAAGAAAATCACCGGGATTGCTCCGCAGCATTACCGCCAGCAGAATATTCTGCTCCACCAGCGAGACACCCGTGTTTAAACAAGTCCCGGCCTATTGTTGCTGAAGTATCTTCACGGGGCCAAGCAACCCCGAATCCACAGATTTCCAGTCCGGTTTAACCTGAATATTGGTGTTGGTCAGCCGCTTTTCCTTGCGAAGTTTTTCATCCGCCAGCAGCCGGTTCCGCCAGGAATTGACTACGGCAATTTCCACCGTATTCGCCCCGGATTTGAGTGCTTTGGTAATATCCACACGGAACGGGCTGGTCCAGACCACACCCAAATCCGTGCCGTTAAGCGTTACTCCGGCAATACCGGAATCTTCCACCCTGCCCAAATCCAGAAGATACGATTTTGATGAATCCAGAGGGTCCAGTGTAAATGTTTTGCAATAAACGGCTTTCCCTGAATAATCCTGAATCCCCTGCTGAGGATGCGAATTCCAACTAATCAGATCGTCAAAGATAATCTCCTCGGGCCCGCCCCACCGAGTATCAAATCTCACTATCCATGGTCCGGAGATTTCGAGGATGGCTCCATAGGCGGGGAAATTGGTTTGAGTGAGGCCGGATTGGGTTTGAGGAATCGTTTGATCAAATACAATAATCTGCGAACCATTCGGAGCAAAATGCAGGGGGATTGTCGTCCTGCCATCGTGCTGCTGGAAAGCGGATGCCATTTCCCGCTGCCCTGTAAGTGGATTCCACAACTCCGGCTGGCGCCCGGCAACTCGGAAAGTACACTGCGCATCCAGCTCTTTTTCCTGCTGATTGCAGACAAAATAGACATCCCTGCCCTGAATTACGTAGTGGATATAATCGACAGACAAAGAGGATTGGTCTGTCTCGAAATCGGGCCGCAGCTTCTGTTCCAAAAGCACCTGCCGGGCTGTTTTGCCCCACAGGATTTTCCCTTTTCCGAATGTATTTGAGCCTGTTGCATCGGCAGAGCCGCCCCATAATTGGTCCGCAAGCGTCTTAAATTCTGCATCCGAGGCCGGATAGCCTACGAGGCTGGCTGTCTTTTGCGGCCTGGGGCCAAGCACAATCCCGCCCTGTTCGACCAGGTCTTTCACTTTTTTCAGGACAGCCAGAGAAAGTACCTTATGATTGGGTAAAACCAACAGACGATACCGCATCCCGCTTTTCAGGACGATCTGCCCGTCTTCCACAGATGCAAAGTTCCGCAGGGCTTCTTCATTGGTCACATCGTAATCATACCCCGGCAGCACACCGGCCGGATCGGACTCTTTGAGCGGCATCAGGTTCGGGACATGATCGCCATAATAATACAGGACATCGGCAACGAACTGCCCCTGCTGGACCAGGTACTGACAGCGAGTCATATAGCCGATAATGCCTTCGGCCTCATTCCACCAGGTCACCTGCGGATTAAAATGTGTACCCGCAAAATATTCCTGGCCGGGAATGCCCATGGATTCGGGCGAACAGGTAAACGTGTGAACAAAAGCAAGATTCAGGCCCGAACAAATCTCATGGTCAAAGCTGGGTTTCTGGGCTTTCCACAGAATGTCTTCCCAGTGCGGGCCGATGGTTGTAAAGGACTCGGCGCCCACTAATTTTTTGCCATAGATATGGGCGGCCGAGGACGATTGCTTGACAAAAAACCGCTGTTCCGGCCTGGGTCGATGGGGTGACGGCGCCCAGAATTCCCCCATCATCATATCATTGCGTCCAAGACATTTGATGGCATCGAACGGCCCGGCGTGGGGGCCTCCGGATTCTGGATGAATGCCCATGTTATACTCATGGGACAACTCCGCAAAAAGCTGATAATGGTCCGCTACGCAATCCCCCAGTGTTTTGCGAAAATCAGCCAGAAAGCGGTTGCTAATATCCCTGCTGTTAACAATCTTTCCGGCAATCACCGGCAGGTACGGCAGCAAATCATATTCGCGATACGTCTGAAATTGCCGACGTAGATTCGGGGTCCAATTGGAGCCGCCGCACTCCCAACTGTCGGTATGCAGATACTTGAGCGTCTTGCCGGCTAATGGCCCGATGTCACTCAGGAGCGGTTCAGCCGCCGCGCGCCAGTAAAAACGCAGGGCCTCCGGGTCCAGATAATCAATCACCAGCCCTTTCCACTGGCCGCTGTAGGTGGACACCCCGGCGCCATTAACAGTATAACCAAACCGCAGGACCACCCAGTCGCCCGCGGGACAATCCCATCGAAGATTTCCCTGCGAATCCATCTTGTCGGTCAAATCCACGATTTCATTAGACAAGACATCCGGTTCGGTTTCAACGGATTCATCCTCCAGCAGAAAACGGCAATCCGGTGCCGACATCCCCAGTTCCTGAAACATGGATTTCATGGCAAGATCGCGGATGGGCCTGGATTGCGGCACCGGTGACAAAAAAACAGGCTGGTTGTCTTTGCCAATAAAGGAAAGTTCAGCAATCTGGACATTGCGAGACAATTGCGACGAATGAGGATCATAAGAGGCTGTAATCAGCAGGCGAAATTGACTATAAGTAGAAGGCTCAAATGTTTTTGATGTTTTTTTCCCATCATCCAATGTCATGGAGCAAAGAGAACTAAAAGCAACTCCATCGGAAGACGCCTGTAATTGACATGCTTTGGGACCATAGCCGGGACGCCCCTGAATCGACATGCCGCAAATCGTTGTCGGCTCGGAAAACCGGACTTCAAGCCATTGCGGCTTCTGCGATGAAGGCCCCTGCCCGGCCGCTGTACCCTCTGAAACCCAGAATGTCTCGACGTTTCCATCGACTGCCAGCGCGACCGGGTATTCCGGTTGAGCAGAACTGGAACGGATTTCGACTTGTCCCTGACTGGCAGATTTTTTCACAGGGTAAGCAAGAACCGCGATATCGCGATAATAATTGCTGCGTTTTTTCGGCTCAGGAAGATTCCGGCTGAATTGCTGCGGGCCGGCAATTTTCTGTTCCGACCAGGTCAGCATTTTGGCCGCGTAATCCGGGGTAATCACCGGGCCGCCGAGATTCCAGCCGCTTTGAATACTCAGGCTTAACTCCAGATCGAGCCGATCGGCCTCTCGGATGGCATGTTTAAACAATTCCCGCCATGCATCGGACATATACATCGGACCTTCAGGAACCTGCTGATTGCCCCGCTGTTCGGCACCGCCGGCATCGAATATCAGTGCCCCGCTGAAGCCTTTGGCCTTCATTTCCTCCAGGTCGCGGGTAATCGCCTGCTTGCTCACATTGCCGTTAAGCCACCACCAGAAACAGCGAATTCCGAAGCGACTGTCCGGCCGGGCAAAACCTGCCTCCAGGCTTACCACCTCCCCAAAACAAGGCCCGGTCAGGACAATAAACATCGCCATTGCCGCAACAATCCTGCAACACCCTTTTTTATGTGCCATCATTACCTCATTTGAATTGATCTTTTTGTCTATCTTAGTATAGATAATGTTAATTAATGCAAAAATTAGACATCATTTTTTTTGTTTTGCAGAATTTTTTTAAAATTTCAGACCACCTGACAAGATCAAAACAGAAAAATGCAAAATAAGGCTAATTATACCCAACGGGTATATCTCGGTTGCAGAGAAAAACGATATCACCGACGGTGTCATTGATTCTTCAACTCGGACATCCCGCCTGTGTCGCTTTTATTATCATCCACCACGGCTGAACAGCCAGTAAGATTTCATTGAATCTCCAAACGATTTCCATTCCGAAAAGCAGAAGGAGATTTCCCGCAGTATTTTTCAAAAGCACATCGCATCCGTTCCCGATTGTTGAATCCAGATAAATATACAATGGTTTTAATGGGTAAATTGGTTTCGGAAAGCAAACGTCTGGCCCGGCTGAACCGGCACAGGATGATTTCCTCATAGATTGAACGTCCGCATTCTTTTTCAAAATGCCGTTCTAAGGTACGACGGGATATGGGGATTTGCTTCAAGATAGATTTTACAGATAGTTTACGGTGTGATTGTGTCCAGATAATACTGATAACCTTATTTATTAATGGATCATCGGTTGGTGTATCCTGCATGCGACTACCACTGGATGCCGCCGCAATCTTGTGCCCTATGGATTCAATAACTTCATGGACAACAGCCATCGTATGCAGAGACGTCAAGATGGTATTCTCTCCCGGCTTTTCATGGATTTGATCCAGCAAACGATCCATCAGAGCCATCAGATTTGCAGGGTTGGGCAGCCAGCAGACAGCTTTATCGGGTCTTAAATATCCCAGTTCCATAAGTTGATGAGCGGTTACACCATTCAGGGAAATCCATCGTTCTTTCCACCCCGTCTGTTCACTTGGGGCATAACGATGCAGAATATCGGGATATAGCACGATTAACGAGTTGGGTTTCACTGCAACTTTGCCCGTAGGTTCCGATTCAAAAAAACCCTGGCCGTCGGTAATGAGAATGACTTGAAATTCAGGAAGAATACGCCCGCGTTTATAATCGAAAGCGTATAACTTTGGATGGCCGTTGGGAGGGTACATGATCTTGGGGGGAATAACACCCCTTCCCCCGCCAATCAGATAAAGCCCCCATTGCATAATCTCATCGCTTACTGGCAAATAATGATAGAATTCATAATGTGTCTTTGGCTGATCCAGCATCCGTTTTTCCCTTTATCCATCTGACGCATTATATGGTATTGCATTAAAAACAAGCAACACAATTCTACAGATAACAGGGTCAATATGCTTATTATGACAATACAACGCCGATATCTTTGAAGTGCTGGCCGGAAACAGCCTGCCTGCCGTTCAAAGCCAGAACAATCCCACCCATCACATAACCATTTTCCATGACAGCATAACTGTCGCATGTCATTTATTTACAATAACATATATAATTATTAAGCAAGCCTGACAATCCACAGTTTTTCAGGTCATCATAACAGGATATACTATACACTGACTATCTGCAACCCTGAAAACACAGTGCTCATAAAACGCCAAAAGTCATTGATCTTGATAACCCTACAATTCGTTGTAAAAAAATTTGTCTTGCAAAATACCCTCCTTTCCACCTTGCAGTCATCCTGGAAATATGTCGCATATTGTGGCACATCATTTATTTACGCCACCCCTGAAAAGGCGATACAATATTTCAAAATAAAGCGGATCAAAGGTCAGTATGCATGGTCTGTTTTTATTAACGAATCACTCAAACGGAGGTCACATGACACGAAAAAAAGGGTTTACGCTTATTGAATTACTCGTGGTCATTGCCATTATTTCACTACTGTTGAGTATTTCGTTACCGTCACTGAGACGGGCCAGGGAAGCCAGTAAACGTGCTTTATGTCTATACAACACCCAAAGTCTAACAACCTGCTGGATGATGTATATCCAGGACAATGACGGCCGGCTGCCCCGGGGGGATGCTCCCACTGCTCCTCCGGATACGACAGAGAATCCCGTCGATGCATGGATTGGTTCGGCACGAGATAATAACGGAGAATTGGTCAGAGAACATGTGGCCCTAAACGCCTCGGTGGAAAACCAGCTAAGAGCAATCCGGAAAGGGGTACTGTATCTATATGTCCAAAACACGGACGTCTATCGGTGTCCAATAGCCAAGCCAACGGAAATGCGGACCTACAGTGCGACCCATGCGATGAACGGCAATGCGATTGCTGAATCCTATGGCGGGAAAGTTATCAAGCGGATATCCGATATCCGCAACACCGGCGGACGAATTGTGTATCTGGATGATTCTGCGGATGACTGGGATGCTTGCTGGATGATCTTCAATGACCGTGCTCAGTGGTGGAATACCACTCCCATTCGACACGGCGACGGCAATGTTTTTTCATTTTCGGATGGCCACTCCGAGTGGTGGAAATGGGAAGACCGTCGAACGATCGAACTGGCCAAGCGGTGTTTTGAGGCGGGCACACCCAATGCGAGCGCCTTTCCGGATATGAATTCCAATCAGCCCGATAATCCGGACTTACGCCGGATTCAACGAGCAATATGGGGCCCTCAGAACTATTGATCGATAGTGTAAGAATGGTCATGGAGTTAAATTGAAGTCTGCATTCAACAGGTTTCAGCAGGAAGCGGGAGAGTGGATTTGATGAGGCAGGGAAACATTGATAATTTGGATGAAGTCAGTTACTATGGCTAATTCAATGGCAGACAAGGCCTTAACCAAAAAAACTATCTCGTAGGCGATTGGCCGGAAAGGTTTAAGATGGCACATAAACAGATTCATCGGATTTCAGTCCTGCTGCTTGTGACGCTATGGCCTGCTTTATACTCCTCGTTTTGTTGTGGACAATCAGACCCTGTCAGCATACATATCAATCTGACCAAAAAAATCGGGCCTATGCCGCCTGTCTGGGCCTGGTTCGGACACGATGAACCCAACTATACCTACATGAAAGATGGGCGGAAGCTGCTGTCGGAACTGGCCGCGTTAAGCCCATACCCGGTCTATATCCGTACCCATAACCTGATGACCAGCGGCGATGGAACAGCGGCCTTGAAATGGGGTTCCACCAATATTTACACCGAAGATGAAAAAGGCAATCCCATTTATGACTGGACGATTATCGATAAGCTATTTGATACCTGGGTGAGTCGCGGGATGAAGCCGCTGGTTGAAATCGGCTTTATGCCCGAAGCCCTGTCGTCAAAACCTCAGCCTTATCGTCATCACTGGCAGCCGGGCATGCCCTATAAAGATATCTTCACCGGCTGGGCATATCCCCCGAAAGATTACAATAAATGGGCCCAACTGGTTTATCAATGGGTCAGCCATTCCGTGCAGCGGTACGGCAAGGATGAAGTCGCAAGCTGGTATTGGGAACTGTGGAATGAACCCGACAGCGGCTACTGGCAGGGAACCGCCGAAGAATACTTCAAACTGTATGATTATACCGCCGATGCGGTCAACCGCGCGTTGCCGACGGCCAGAATCGGCGGGCCTCATTCGACCGGGCCGGGCGGACAAAGAGCTGCCCAATTTCTGCGGCAATTCCTGAAGCACTGTGCCGAAGGGACCAATGCCGTTACCGGAAAAACCGGAGCACCACTGGATTTTATTGGCTTTCATGCCAAAGGCAGCCCCCGCGTTGTGGATGGAGCTGTCCAAATGGACATGGGCCGTCAGCTTCGGGATATTTCTAAAGGCTTTGAGATTGTCGCTTCGTTTGAGCCGTTCAAGTCCCTGCCCATCATCATCGGGGAATCCGACCCGGAGGGCTGTGCCGCCTGTTCGATGCAGGATTATCCGGAAAATGCCTATCGCAACGGAACGATGTATTCCAGCTATACGGCAGCCTCGTTTGCCCGTAAATATGCACTGGCCGACCATTTCGGCGTCAATTTCCTCGGGGCAGTATCATGGTCATTCGAGTTTGAAGATCAGCCCTGGTTTAATGGATATCGGGATTTGGCCACCAACGGCGTCGATAAGCCGGTGCTGAATGTCTTTCGGATGTACGGATTAATGCGAGGCGACCGCGTCGAAGTCAGCGGCGATTTGGCATACGATTGCCTGACGGTTCGGGATGTAAGCGTTCGCGGAGATAAGCCCGACATTAACGCACTGGCCGCGGCAGACAAAGACGGGACTGCTGTGATGGTCTGGAATTATCATGATAACGATATATCAGCCCCAGCAAGTCCTGTGGAAGTTACCATCGAGGGTGTCCCCGCAGCCCAAGCTCTGCTCTATCATTATCGCATCGATAAGGAACACAGCAATTCCTACGAAGTCTGGAAAAAGATGGGCAATCCGCAAAAACCCACCGCCGAACAAATCGAAACACTGGAAAAAGCCGGCCAACTGCAATTGCTGAGTTCACCGGAATGGATTAAAATAAAGCAAGGTCAGGCCATAATTCCGATGTTTTTGCCGCGTCAGGGTGTTTCTCTCCTGAAGCTGGATTGGCAGCGTTAGACATACCCAACGGGTATTTTCTACCGCGAGCAAAAGAAGCACGTGGTTGGCGTTTATGTACTTAGCCGCGCCGAAACGGAAAATTTCAAGTAGGATCAGTATAGATAAAAATATGGCATAAGTAATGAACCGGAGTATTGTATGAAAGAAACCATGACATCACGCCAGCGCGTCGTAGAAGCCTTGAACCATCGCACCCCCGACCGTGTCCCTATCGATCTTGGAGGCTTCCAGACCGGCATCCATAAAAAAGCATACGAAGAACTTATCGCTTACCTGGGGCTTCAAGAAGAGATTGTGATTCTGGACCCGGTACAGCAATTGGCCATACCCAGCGAAGCGATCTTACAGCGTTTCCATGTGGATACGCGGTATATCACGACCAAAGGGCCGGACAGCTTTAAAGGCGGTATTGTCAAAAATATCCGCAATGGTCGCCTATGGCATGACCTGAAAGATGAATTCGGCGTTGTCTGGTCGATGCCCGATGACCAGCCTCTTTATATGGATATTTCCCACCATCCGCTGGCCAATGCAACTATCGATGATATTAAAAAGTATCCATTTCCAAACGGTGGAGATCCTACCCGCTTTACGGGTGTCCGCGAGAAAGCAGTGAAGATGCGAAATGAAACACCCTACGCCATCAGCACCGGTATCGGCGGTGTTGTCTATGAATACTGCTGGTATATGCGTGGATTGGAGCAATGGTTTATTGACATGATTGAAAATCCGGCCTTCTGCGAGGCCCTGATCGATCAGACCTGTCGGTTCTGGATGAATTATTATACCGGTTTCATGAAAGCCATAGGAGACATCGTTGATGTGGTGATGATCGGCGATGATCTGGCCGGGCAATACGGTCCCCTGTTTTCGCCGGACTTTTATCGAAAAGTGGTCAAGCCCCGCCAGAAGTCGATGGTTCAGCATATCAAGTCGCTGACGAAAGCCAAAATCTGGTATCACACCTGCGGCGGCTGCAAAGTCTATATCCCGGAATTGCTGGATAACGGCGTCGATATTCTAAACCCCGTCCAGACCAGCGCCGAAGGAATGGATCCGGCCACGTTGAAAAAGGAATTTGGCAACAAAATGGTCTTCTGGGGCGGCGGGATTGACTCCCAGCATATTCTCCCCTTTGCTAACCCGGCCGCAATCCGCGACGAAGTCCGCAAAAACATGGAGATTTTCAAGACCGGCGGAGGTTACATTTTCAACAATATCCACAATATTCAGGCCGGGGTGCCAGCCGAAAACATCGTTGCGATGTATGATGCTGCCTACGAATTTGGGTTCTATAACAACAAGTAGGAGTAATTTGCCGCTGTACAATAAGCATTGCTTATGGTAATATACCATCCCGTTGTTAACTATGTACTGAATGGATGGTAAATTATGACAGAACAAGACAATACGAACACAAACAACGGAACGCCGGAGCGAATTGACTTCGTTCGGCAAATCGTTATCGACGACAATAATACCGGCAAATGGGACAATCGGGTTCACACGCGATTTCCCCCTGAACCCAACGGCTATCTCCACATCGGCCACGCCAAAAGCATTTGCCTGAATTTCGGTATCGCCGCCGAGTTCGGCGGCAAATGCAATCTGCGGTTTGACGACACAAATCCATCCAAAGAAGAGCAGGAATATGTAGATTCTATTATCTATGATGTAAAATGGCTCGGCTGGGATTGGCAAGACCGGCTGTTTTTTGCCTCCGGCTATTTTGAGCAGATGTACCAGTGGGCGGTAGACCTGATTCGCAAAAACATGGCGTATGTCTGCGACCTCAATGGTGACGAGGTCCGCGAGCATCGCGGCACGCTGACCCAACCCGGCAAGGAAAGCCCTTATCGCAATCGCAGTGCTCAGGAGAATCTTGACCTGTTTGAGCGGATGCGCAAAGGTGAATTTCCGGATGGATCCCGGACATTACGTGCCAAAATCGACATGGCTCATTCCAATTTGAATATGCGTGATCCGATTATGTACCGAATTATGCACACCAGCCATCACCGTACCGGCGACGCATGGTGTATTTATCCCACATACGACTGGTCGCATGGATTGGAAGACTCCATCGAAGGCATCACGCATTCGATTTGCACGCTGGAATTTGAAAACCACCGGCCGCTGTATGACTGGTTCCTCGACCAACTGGGTATCTATCACCCCCAGCAGATTGAATTTGCCCGGCTGAACCTGACTTATACCGTGATGAGCAAACGCAAGCTGCTGCAATTGGTCAAAGACAACTTTGTCAACGGCTGGGATGACCCGCGTATGCCAACCATTTCCGCTATGCGGCGGCGCGGATTCAGCCCATCGGGCATTCGGTCTTTTGCCAAGGTCATCGGCGTCAACAAGACCAACAGCACCATCGATGTCGCCCTGCTGGAACACTGCATCCGCGAAGACCTGAATAAGAGTTCCCCGCGTGTGATGGCCGTGCTGAAACCGCTCAAAATCGTCATCACCAATTATTCGGACGGCCAGGTGGAATGGATGGACGCGGTCAATAATCCCGAAGACCCCTCGGCGGGAACCCGTAAGGTGCCCTTCTCGAAGGTACTCTACATCGAGCAGGACGACTTTATGGAAAATCCGCCAAGCAAGTTTTTCCGCCTGTCGCCGGGCAAGGAAGTCCGTCTGAGGTATGCCTATTTCATCAAATGCGAAAAAGCAGTCAAAGATGCCGCGGGCAATATTGTCGAATTGCACTGCACCTACGACCCGTCCACACGCGGCGGCGATTCGCCCGATGGACGCAAGGTCAAGGCAACCCTGCACTGGGTCGCGGAGTCCAATGCTCTTGATGCGGAAATTCGGCTCTATAGCCATTTGTTTACCAAAGAAAATCCGGAAGATACACCCGAAGGCGAGCATTTTACGACCAATCTGAACCCCGATTCGCTGCAGGTTCTGACCGGCTGCAAGATTGAGCCGCATGTCAAAGAAACCAAAGCCCTCGACCGCTGGCAGTTTGAGCGGATGGGCTATTTCTGCACGGACCCGGACAGCCAAAACGGCAAACTGGTCTTTAACCGGACCCTGACCCTCAAAGACACCTGGGCCAAAATCCAGCAGAAAGGGTAGCAAGACAGCAAGCAGGATATCTTCTCGGAAAAATCAGATTGGATAAGGAGGACAATAAGATTGTGGAAAAGACCTATTGCGAAGGTCTCTATGACTTTTCAGATGGTTTTATTGTCTTTGTTACCCCATCGACTGTCCCTATAGAGAAGATATCCTCCCATGTCAATCGCCCTTGAACGCAAACAGAAACTGGTCACACTGCTTATCTTGTTCTGCATTTTGATACTGCATGCGGGAATGCTTGTTGTACATAGATATTGTTTTTTCCGCCAGGGCATAAGTATAAACGACATTCTCGTTCATATCACTTCCCTATTTGTAGTATGTATTGTCATTCTTATATCGCCCTTTTGGGCAGCACATTCCTTCCCAACTCATGCTAATTTTGATCATACCTGGATTCGGCGACCCCGTATAAAGATTCGATGGTATGTTTTACTAATGGGTCTGTCTTTATTTGTATTTTTAACCATGGGCGCCTTGTCAAAATATACCGGCCTCCCCCAAAGGTCTCCACTTTAATATAAAGACCCTTCTAAATTAACTATCGGTTTTTTTGTCTGCCAAGGCCTTATTCTAACGTTTCTGGCTCCGTTGTCCGAAGAAGTGTTCTGGCGGGGATACGTCCAGGATCAATTCAGTACATGCTTTGGTAAACGTATAGCTTTATTTTCACAAGCCTTTCTGTTTGCTTTATGCCACATGAGACCGATTATGGGCTTTTTGAATGTATTTGTTCTTGGTTTAATTTGGGGATTCTGGCGGTACAAACGACGAAGTCTTGTCCCGATTATGATCGCACACATGCTTGTGAATGGACTCTATGCCCTGGCAACTTATCCAGACCTGTATGAGCTGAGCCGGGTAAAGAAAAGCATTGATTATGTCCAGGAGTTAAACAGGATAGGAAACACCTTGCCGGCAGAGGAAAATGCCGCGCCCTATTACCAAAAAGCGTGTGAGTTATTCATTTATCCACCGCAGGAGATAGAAAGCATTGTCAAAAAATGCACTGAGCCAAACGAATTGGATGCGGAACAAGCACAAAACATCTCTCTGTGGATAACGCAAAACACAGAGGCAATGACGCAGTTTAAGCAAGGGACGCAAAAGAGCTTCTACTGGCCGACCTATGTCGGATCAACAATGATGGACATTACGATCCATGAAGAGTTCCCAAAGATGAGAGCCATAACAAACGTTCTCTGCTGGAATGCACTATTGCTGGCGAAAAACCATGACATAGAGACAGCGTTCGGCGAACTTTTATCCTGCTGGCAATTCAGCAATCATTTGATGCAGGGCCCCAAACCTATAGTGTCTCAGATTGTGGGGATGGGAATAAAACATAATACCTGCAAGGTTGGATTCCTGCTGATTCATAACACAGAAATAAGCAAGGAACAATTTCGCAGTTTTCTGCCTCAATTCGAACATCTTTTACAGGAAGAGAATCCGTCTTGCGATTTGACCTGCGCAAAATTTGAGCTTTATGATAATATACAAAGACTCTTTACCGACGATGGAAATGGCAATGGACATGTTCCCCGGCTTGAATTAAGAGGCATGAAGGATGATCCGCAAAAAATATATCAGGTCCTTGCGCCCGGCCTGACAAAAGAACAAATTGAAACGTGGGGTCGTTCTCAGCGAAAAGAAACGACAGAACTGATAGACAGACTTTTTTCGAGTTGTAGCGACGCCTTTACAAAAACCCCGGCACAATTAAAAAAAGATGGTATCGATAATAATACATTCGAAGAGACCCTGGGAAAGAATATTATATCTATGTATATTCCTGCTTTGTCCAAATTTCATTCCATCTTTTATGAAAACAAAGCTTTTGAATCCGCCTTCGTGACAACTTTGGCGATTTTCTGCTACAAAGAGATGTGCCAGAGTTTCCCGGAAAATCTCGAAACTCTGATTTCAGAGGGATATATGAGCTCGCCGCCTCTGGATCCTTATAGTGGTACCTCATTAATATACAGGAAAACTGAAGATTCCTTCATTTTATACAGTATCGGCAAGGACTTTGAAGATAACGGCGGAATCCATGATGATAAGTGGGGAAATCCCGCCGGGGATTATGTCTTCTGGCCTACGGCAGCAGTAAAATAGTTCAAAGCAGATTCTTCGGTAGTAATAACCATAACCTGTCTTGTTTTATATTTTTTAACCCATATATTGACTTTCCGAGTCCATTTTGCTATTTTAACAACAGGGAATGAATTTTACAGGGAAGGTGCTGGAATTTCCGTCTAAACTACCGCATGGCATACGCATCTTTGTCGATAAGAATGATGGAATCAGGATGTTTTTCGGGAGATAGCGTATGAAGACAACGATGCCGGTACTCATTTGTTTGATTCTTGCCGCGATTTGTGCCGCTGTTCCGGCCTTCCCCGGAGCCGAAGGATATGGCGCCGTTGCTACCGGCGGTCGCGGCGGCGTGGTCTATGAAGTCACCAATCTGAATGATTCCGGCGCCGGCTCTCTGCGGGATGCCCTGAATCATAACACCTCGCGTACCATCGTATTTCGCGTCTCGGGAACCATCCACCTCAAGTCCAATTTAAGTCTCAAATACGGCAATGTCACCATCGCAGGCCAGACCGCTCCCGGAGATGGAATCTGCATCGCCAATGGCAACCTGTACGCGGGCTATGACAATGTCATTATCCGCTACATTCGCTGCCGCCTGGGCGACCAGTGGCCGGATGGAACCGAAAACGGCGACGATGATGCCACATGGGGCCGCTATGGCGACCGAATCATCCTGGACCATGTGACAGCAAGCTGGTCGGTGGATGAGTCCTTTTCCTATTATGTCAACACCAACTTCACCGCCCAGTGGTGCCTGATTACCGAAAGCCTCCGCTACTCGCATCATGAAAAAGGCGCCCACGGCTACGGCGGCATCTGGGGCGGTACCAACAGTTCATGGCATCACAACCTGCTGGCACATCACAGTTCACGCAACCCGCGAATCGAAGGCGACATCGCCAACAATATCGACCTGTGCAATAATGTCATCTACAACTGGGACTTTAATAGCTGTTATGGCGGCGAAAAGGCCACGGTGAACATCGTCAACTGCTACTATAAATACGGCCCGGCAACCGACTCCGGAAAACGCTATTGGATCGTCAATCCCAGCTATACCACCGATTCTGTTTCCGGAGAGCGCGTTTATGGTCTGTGGTACGTCGCAGGCAACTACGTCCACGGTTATCCGGCCATCACAGCGGATAACTGGAACGGCGGCGTAATCCCCTACGGCGGGCTTGCAGATAAACCGTTATGCAAGTCAACCACCCCTTTCCCGGCGGCCACGACATATCCGGTTACAGTACAGACGGCAATGGAAGCCTATAGCGACGTTCTCGATAACGTCGGCTGCAGCCTGGTCCGCGATTCCGTCGATACCCGCATCATCAACGAAGTGCGAACCGGTACAGCTACCTATGGCGGACAGACCGGCGTCAGCAAGGGCATTATCGATTCTCAGACGACCGTCGGCGGATGGCCAACGCTGAATTCGCTGCCAGCTCTTGACGACAGCGATCATGATGGGATGCCGGATGTCTGGGAAGCCCCAAGAGGACTGAATCCCAGCCAGCCCGCGGATCGCAACGGCGACCGGGACGGAGACGGCTATACCAACCTGGAAGAATATCTCAACTGGCTGGTCACGCCCGCCGCCAGGGCCGACATCAACCGCAATTGCAGGATTGATCTTGACGATTTTCACATTCTGGCCGCGGCATGGACGAGCCAGCCCGAAAGCACCAACTGGAATCCGGACTGTGATATCGCCAGACCCGCCGACAACCTCGTCAATACCGCAGACTTGGCTGTTCTAATTGATAACTGGCTCTATCCAAATGAATTCTGATCTTTCCGACATCCGTTAACGGCGGAACCGTTGCCGTTATTGAACACGGATATAGACAGGAGCGCCGGAACAAGTTAAAGTCGCTTTGCCATCGGTTACTTTAACCGTAACAGCTTGGGCCTTTCCTTCAGCCAGCGGCATACATTCGGCACCCAGCACCTGGGCCCGTCCTAGGGAAAATGAAATCTCAGCCGTTTTGTCGGTTCCACAGGGAATCCACGCAGCATAAATTTTACTCGCGTGCCCTTCAACAATCTGCCCACGCACATATTCATAGACGTAGGCCTCCGGTGTTTCCATAACCTTGCGGGAAAACCGATACTCGCCCAGCGTCTGATGCAAATGCGCCACCGCCCAGAAAGAGGGCTTGGGCTGATAGTTTCGCGTCAGCCCGGCGGAGCCATGCACCTGCGGCTTGTCATCATCGTTAAACCAGAATATATAAGCCCGGTCCAAATCCATCGCCGAAAACACCAGCCACGAACGAACCAGGTAACGGGCCTGTTCGGTCTCAGAGGAGCCTTTCCAGTCCTTGAATGTACCTTCCGCAGGTGCCGGTTGGGTACAGGCATCCCAGCCGAACTCGGTCAGCCAGACTTCCTTGCCGGAAGCGTTCTGATTTCGCCAATCGATAACAGCCTGAATATCCTTGAGATAGACAATACTGGAATCTTCCGGAAAAGACCGCTCCCACGTCGGCCAGCCCTTGACCTCCGCATAACTGTGCACATTGATCACATCGTACAGGCTTTCCAGCCCCTTGACGCACGACAGGCTTTTGGCGTATTTGTGGCTGTCTACGGCAATCGCCGCACAGGTCGCAATCTTCATCTTGCTGTCGCCGGCCCGGAGGCCTTTGGCCATCGCTTCAAAAATGAGCCGATACTGCGGATCGGTATAATGGCCCGGCTCGTTGCCGATTTCCACTGAAGTCACGACGTTGCGGCCCTGTGGCCCGAAAACTCTCGCAAATGCAAAGCCATACGTCTCGGCATCACGTGCGGGATTCTTCCATTTCTCATACGGTGTGGCGCCAAACATGATGCTGGCACTGATTTCGTAGCCGGATTGGACCCACTGGCCGTACATCGTCCCCCAATCGACTTGATTGCGAGCAAATGGAAATACCGGCCAGAAGTTCGTCTCATCCCCCAAATCCCATTCCAGCCCGTGATAATCCCGCACCAGTCGGCAGATAGGCTTATATAACTCCGGTTTGAACTGGACGGTATGGACGCACATCCCCATAAAATCCTTCATCAGCGGTTTGGCTTTTTGCGGCTCAGCGGCAAAACACGGAATCGCAAAAATCACCATTCCTACCCATACAACTAATCGCTTCATCATTTGCTCCTTTTTTATTGTTAGGAATTCATCGCGGTTTGACCAGCAGCAGATTCCAGATCGCCAGCACAAGAATCACAATAAATAGGATTCGTACCACATTTCGCGGCAATCGATGCATCAGATGGCCGCCGATGTAGCCGCCAATCAGGCCGGTGGGAATCACCCAGATTGCAATCTTCAAAGATTCAGCCACCGCAATCCCATGCTCAGGCAGCGTCCAGTTCTTATAAATCGCCCCAATCCATGAAATCCCCACAATCGTCGCAGCCGAATTACTCATGGCCCGTCGAATCGGCAGTTTCAGAATCACTTGCTGCAGCGGCGTAGCAATCGTTCCGGCGCCAATGCCCAGGACACCCGCCCCGATTCCCGTAACAACCCCAATCGCCGCCGACCAGAACGGATAGCCCTTGGGCAGGTGAGCCACCGCGTCTTCATGCGTCGGCCGGGCGGGCTGAAACAACCGCCAGCAGTTATACATCAGCACATAAATCAGGAAGACTCCAAAACATCGAGCCAGCCAGACACTGTTGTGGCCTTCAAAAAACGAGACATTACTAATTGCCACCCCCAGCAGAATCCCCACAATCGCCAATGGAATCAGGGATTTTAAAATCGGTTTGACCAGGGCCTGCGACCTCCAATGCGGCACCAGCGAGGAAATCCCCACGACAAAATTACAGATCATCGCCGCCGCCTGATAGAGATGCTGATTTTCGCCGAATACCATCACCAGTGCGGGAATCATAATTGTCGAACCACCCAGCCCGAGAAGTCCGCCAAACAGCCCCATCACAAAACCTGTCAACAATAATTCGATGATTTCCAGCATGGTTCTGACTTGTGAATGGATTACAGATTATACTGCTTACCGCTCCGGCTCAAACAGTTCCCGGAACTTGTCTTCGATACTGTAGCTGGCACACAACGTTTCCCCAATTAACACCGCCCCCACGCCCACATTGACCAGCTTTCGCACATCCTGACGTGTTTTGATACCACTTTCGGAAACCAGCTCGCGTTTGTCCTCCACCAATTCGGCCAGGCGGCTGGTCGTATTCAAATCCACGGTCATCGTGTTCAAATCGCGATTATTGATGCCCAGCAGCGTATAATGCTTTTGCGGAAATCCCACCATGCTGCGGACCTTCAGCAGCGTATCGGCTCCGTGCGATTCGATCAGCACCGACAGGGTCAGCTCATTGGCCAGAATCAGCAAATCCATCAGATGCCCCGCGGGCAGAGCCTCGGCAATCAGCAGAATCGCATCCGCGCCAGCGGCCTTGGCCTCAAACACCTGGTATGGATCGACGATGAAGTCCTTCTGCAATACCGGAATCGACACCATCTCTTTGACTGCGGATAAATAGTCCAGTTTGCCCTGAAAATATTTCTCATCGGTCAAAACGCTGATTGCATCCGCGCCGCACTGTTCATACGTCCGGGCAATCGCCACCGGGTCAAAATCCGCCCGAATCACCCCTGCCGACGGCGAGGCCTTCTTCACCTCGGCAATGACATTCAGACCCCGCGGATGGGACTTGGTCACCGCCCGGTAAAAATTACGGCACTTCGGCGAGGCCATCGCTTTTTCGCTAACCACCTCCAGCGGAACCTGCTGCTTGCGGAGTTGAACTTCCTGCACTTTATCTCGGATGATTTTGACCAGAATGGCACTCATGCGGGCTTGACTCCTGTTGCCTTGAAGAATGTATAGTTAAACACCCCATCCGCCTCGGCCGCGCGGTACAGGTCGGCAACCGCCTGCTTCCAACTGGCCGGATCCATCTTACCGGAGGTGATGGCTTGTTTTTCCACCCCTTCGACCATCGCTGTAAAGGTGTTTTTGGTAAATCCTTCGACCCATTGCGGACGAGACGAATCCACATAAACCACGCGCGGCGAGACCGACACGTTTTCAAAACCGGCCTTCGCCAGAAGCGGATATAGTCTTCGTCCAATCAGGGCATCTCCCCCCGCTGCCGCCTGCAAATCCACAAGACACTGGATTGCCCGACGTGCAAAGGCACTGTCGGGATAAAAATAGGCGCTGCCGTGGTCCCCTTCGATGGCGGTAATGTTTCCGCCCGGCTTGACCACCCGTTTCAATTCCGCCAATGCCCCGAGCGGTTCGGACAGATGCTCCAGCACAAAACAGACAAACACTGCATCATAAGAATTGTCCGGAAACGGCAGATGAAAAATATCGGCCTGCTGAAAACGCACATTCTCAAAGCCGGCCGCCTGAACCGCCAATTGAGCCTGTTTCAGTGACTCCGGCGAGATATCCACCGAAACGAACGATGCTTTGGGATTATTGCCCCCCAGAAAAACCGTTTGTGCCCCGACGCCGCAACCAGCCTCCAACACCAGCGAACCCTCAGGGTACCGCTGATCATAATGCAGTAATTCCGCCAGCGTCGTCGCCTGATCCCCCAGACGCAACGATTCCCGCTGCGAATACCCATGAACATAAGGTCCGGATAGTGTCATAACTGCCTCATTATGCGCCGCGTGATAACTGAACGAATATCATCCGCAACTGACTGAGGCTTCCCTGCAGGATTTTCTGCTCATCGTCAGTCAGGTTGCCTTTGCACTTGGTTTCCAGCATACCGAGTAAATCAATATTGAACTTGGCCAGTTCAAAATCCGGCTCAAAGTCCTTGTCTTTGTCTTCCTGCGGACGAATCAGCCCCAGCGCCAGGTAAGCCTGCGTCGTAAAAATCGACACCAGCCCTTCAAAATCCGCCGGAGGAAGCTGACGAGCGGACTCGGATTCTTCAGCCTGATCCACTTTTTCTTCAATGATTTCTTTTTCCTTCTGTGCCTGGTTTTTCCAGTCTTCGTCGATAATCACTTTTTTGGGTTCGTTCTGTTCGGCCATATTCCCGCCTTTCATTATGGATTTTAAAGTCTTGAGATATCAGTGGATACCTGCCCGTTACAGGCTCAATAATAGACTGATTCTATCATGCAAATCCGTCCCGTTACAAATATTTCTTAATCCGGCTCATATCCCGTTTCTGGTCTTTATCCTGAATTTTTTGACGCTTGTCATATTGCCGTTTACCCCGGGCCAGCCCCAGTTCGCATTTGGCAACACCCCGGTCATTAAAATAAATACGCAGTGGAACCAGGGTATAACCCCGTTGTTCCAGCTTGGTTTTGAGCTTTCGAATCTGGATTTTATGCAAAAGCAGCTTGCGTTTACGGGTAGGCTCGTGATTGGCAGCATTTGCGGCCTGGGCATAAGGGGCAATCTTGCAGCCAATCAACCAGACCTCTTCGCCGTTAATCCGGGCGTAAGCGGCATCCAGTTCGCACTGCTTACCACGGAGACTCTTGACCTCGGTCCCCACCAGCGCAAGCCCGGCCTCGACCTTTTCCACCAGCTCAAAGTTAAAAAAGGCCTTTTTATTCTGAATCACCGGACCAGACTGTTTTTTATCCTGTTTTTGTGTCATAAGTGTCTATCATACCTGAAATTCCGGATTTTGCAAGACCAGCATTCAGGAAACACTAATTGTCATATCTTCTCATTTTACCTATAAAAAAAGCCGGGTCATAAGCCCGGCCTGAAAAATCACTTCCAAAGAATTTTACTTAACCAGCCGCAGACACCAGGGATATTTATAATATTCGCCCTTAGATGCGGCAATGGAGGCAATGATACAGAAGATAAGGTCCAATAAGCCAAGCACAGGGACAAGAAATGCGCCGATCATGCAAATGATCGAGACACCCGCCACAACATAAGCAATTGCCAGGGTAATTTGGAAATTTAATGCTTCTTTGCCATGATGATCCACATAGGGCATGGTATCCTTTTTAATCAACCAGATGACCAGTGGCCCCACAAAACTGGTAAAAAAGCCCAGTAAATGACATAACATCCCAAGGTTTTTCGCATCGTTGGAAATTTCGACCTTCTGCGCCGCTGGCTGGGCCGGGCTTTGTTCGGGTTGCCCGACTTGATTTTCCTGTTCCATGGTTTTACCTCCTATATCAAACTTTTATGGTCTTGTTTTATCTATATATCTACCACTATTTTCTGACTTGTCAAAGAAAAAATCTACGAATCAAAATTGACAGATCGTTACTCCGGCTTTCGAACCGAAGCGCAGAACTGGCCCATCTTCATCATCGCATCATTGAGCTTGTCCATCGAACCGTCAAGCCGGACAAAAGCATCAACTAAATCCACCAATTCCGCATCAGCGGGCTTTTCACCGTAATGATGTTCAACATTGACAATGCCCGCGTCAAGGCCATGTTCCATCGCCTTGGCGACATACGCCCGGCAAATGCCGATTTTCCGGCCGGGCAGGTCACGGCAGCAGTTGCTGACGCCCAGCGAAAAGTGGCAGCCCTTCATCTGCGGGTCGGATTTAATCTTCTTGATGGTATTGAAGGCCCGATAGGTATAGCCCGGCACACCCGGGTCCATCGGCATATCAATCGCCAGCGGAAAGACCGTCGCATCGAAGAAGATTTCCTCGGGCTTAAAGCCAAAGGTCATCGCCTTCTGGAATAGCTGTTTTGCCAGGGCAAACAATTCATCCACCGAATGCGAACCGCCGGGGCCGGTGGGCTTTTCTTCACTGACCAGCAGGCCGATAAATGAAAAGTTATACTCTTTCTTTAGCGGCATCATTTTGTCGGCGGTATAGACTTTAATCGAATTCATCAGCGGTGCTTTGACCGGCTGATCGGTATTGTACCATTCCTTCAGGCCGGCAATCAGCACCTCGTCATTGCTGCTGTCCAGACAAATCGGAACACCTTTGCCCCACTTGCGGACAAGATGAACATAATGCTTCATCATACCCACAGCCGCATCCGCATCGGATTCACCGAAGGCATCCAGGTTCACAGCGATATAACTGGCCCCATCCGAGGCCTGAGATTCAATCAGCGCGCGGATATAATCCAACTGCGGGCTGGCCTTGTAATAGGCATCCGCCCCAAGAGCCTGCAACTGTTTCATAATCGCTCCCGTCTTGGGGATCGAAGCATGTATGGACTCGCCGATTTCAATCAACGGACGTTTCATTGTATGGTCCCTTCCAAACAGATAATTCACAATCGAACTGGTATGCTCCAGCGCCGGAATCCGGGGCCGATTACTGATCTGCCGCAGCCGCTGCCGTCCGCCAACCTCCGCGGCAGCCGAACTATACACCTTTTCGCCGATACACAGGCGGTCCAGATTATTACCGCAATAGCCGGTTGCTGTCGCATCGCCGCAGGGGACATTATCCAGTCCCTTCTCGCAGCCGCCAATCGTGCAATAGCCAAAGTTTTCAGGCAGGTAGCAGTCACCGCATTCCTGACACTCAAAAGCAAGATATTTAAAGCCCTTTTCTATAGCATCAAATGCCTTGTATGTACAGCTTTTTTCCTTGTCGGCCCGCACCCAGTGCACGCATTTGCGAAACGCCCGGAAGCCGCTGTATTTGGGGTCCAGAATCGCCCGGTGCATAAAATTAAAGAATTTCTCGTTGAACCGCTTCTTTGGCCGGGATAACTCCACCGCCCTGCCGCTGTCATCATACAGATAAAAAGTCTTCTCCGCCGGCCAGTACAGATTATCCTTATATTGTCGCCACTGGTCGCCGATTTCGGCGGCCCGCCGCAGAATTTTAACGAAAATATCAAAATCGTGTACCCCGCCGACATCCGCCCCGGCCGCCCCAATCGCCCGATACATCGCCACCTGCTGGGCCGCCCGTTCGATATGCTCATCCACCGTTTCCGACTGCAACTTGGCCAGCAACGCATCGCTGACAAAGCAGCCCGGCAGCTTGATATCGTGCATCAGCCGCGGGGCCGGCGTCAGCGTCGTCAGCCAATAGACATTGCCCAGCACAGGGACTTCAATCCGATTATCCCTGAGATACTGCATCAACTCCATCGACTTTTTCCAGTCCCAGCCGACCTGAGTCACCAGAAACTCCGCCCCGGCAGCTATCTTCTTCTCCATTTTATAATACTGCTGCATCAGGGAAGCCTCGGTGTACTTAAAAGGCGATACCGCCGCTCCGGCAAAAATCTGCCGTGTCTGTGCCAACTGCTCGGGTGTGGATTTAATCAGGGCACTGTTATTCATCTTATGGATGTGGCTCAACAACCCCACCGATTCGACCTCAAAGACCCCCTTGGCCGTCAACGGCTTATCCCCAGTCAGAGCCAGCAATGTTTCTACGCCGCGATGACGGTACCCCACCAGCGTACTGGTCAGCCCATCGGCGTTGCTGTCTTTGCAGCTCAGATGCGGAATAAAATCCAAATCCCCCAGCAAATTCTTCTGTGTAATCACCGCCAGCACATCGGATGGATCAATATTGGCCACCCCACCGGGGTTTTGCGGCAGCATGATACCGGTAAAATCAAAGCCGCTCGGAATCGCCCCCGCCCCGGCCTGCTGATATCCCGTCAGAAATTTCTCAATCGGGGCATAACTATACCCCGCCCCACCCGTCAGCTCTGCAACAATGATAAAATCTTTCTTATCCCGCAGTTGTGCCTTTAATCGCTTTTGAGCCACAGCAGAATCTCCAACATGTCTATTGTCTTAGATTTCGATGTACCTGAGCATATATACTGATCTTACTTGAAAATTTCCGTTTCGTCGCGGCTAAGTACAATGGCATTAACCTCTTGCTTCTTTTGCTCGCGGAATAATCATACCCGTTGGGTATATTATAGAGAAAATTTAACGACAGAGTACCCGAATGCAACTTGTTTTTTGTCTTTTCTTGCTCTAATTCAAGAAAATCGACATCACGAATAGAAAACCGGCTTTTTCTTGAACTCACGCACCGTCGGCAAAAAAGCATAATCGCAAATACGGTATTCCTCAGCAAGTCCATCGATAAACCGCTGTACATCCTCCATCCGCCCCGCATGAATCATCGCAAACAGATTATAAGGCCAGCCGGCAAAGGTCTTTCGCTGGTAACAATGGCTGACCGCCGCACGGGACGCCATCGCCTTGCCCGCCGCATCCATCCGGTCTTTATCCACAACCGCTGCCAGCATCACATTCACCGTATAGCCCAGCTTACGGTGGTCCAGCACCGCCGCAATACGTCGGATTATGCCCTTATCCGACAAATCCTGTGCGATTTTCAATAGATCCGGACTCAACGGACTTTCCGTCAACGCGATATCTTCCTGCAGGAACCGCAGCCCCTGCCGCTGGTCAGCCGTTAATTCCACAACGCTCGCCGGCTCACACACAGGCTGATAATCCGCCGCCAGAAAATCCCTGGCCGAAGGTCCGACAGGGTCAAAACGCACATCCAGTTTATAAACCGTCTCGGCCGGCAAGGCCCGGAATTCCACCCCGGTTTGCTGTGTCAGTTTGCCCAAAATGGCTTCGATTCGTTCAAACGACTCATCCTGACAGGTAAACCACAAATTGAACCGGTGATTCCGCAGATAATTATGCGACACCCCCTCAATCGCACTGACCGCCGCAGCCACAGTATCCAGCTTTTCCGTCGGCACACTGGCCGTAACCAGCGCCGCCACACGCCCCAACCGCTTATAATCCAACTGCGCCCGGTACCGGCGGATATACCCCTGTTCTTTGAGCCGCCGGATTGCAGCTAACACCTGGGCCTCCGAACAGCCCGCCTGCTGTGCCAATGCCAGAAACGGCCGCTCCGTCAGCGGCAAGGGATTTTGAACCCATCTTAAAATAACATTGTCCAGATCAGAACGTCCGGTCATTTCGCTTTATTCCACTTTAAAATTTATTGTTTCGTCGCGGCTAAGTAGAGCATCATTAACCACGTGCTTCTTTTGCTCGCGGCAAAATTATACCCGTTGGGTATCCAAGCACACACAAAGGATCCTGCCCCAGCAGGTGGCCGTTAGCAATCAGCGCCCGCGCCCGGCAGCCCCGACAATCGGCCAGAAAACCGCATCGCCCGCAAAAATCGCGATATTGCGATAAATCCCGAATCGACCGCAGCAGCGGGCTGTTGTGCCAGATATCGACCAGATTATACCCGTTTTGCACCAGATTGCCCGCCTGAAGTTCCAGAAATCCGCAGGTCTGCACATCCCCCTGATAGCTGATAAACGCAAATCCGCTGGCCGCCAGACAACCCCGAACATGGTCGGCGCCCGGGATTTTCTTCTGCCGGACAACACGGGCAAACTGCGGCCCGCAGGTCACACGCAACTCTATCGGATACGTCGCCTTCATCGTCGCCAGCGTTTCCAGAACCTGCTCATACCGCCTCGGCTCCAGCAGCAATTGCGTATCCTGCTCGGCCCGCCCCACCGGCACCAGCACAAACGGATTCCAGCAGGACGCCCCCAGTTCCACCGCCAGCCGGGCAATCGCATCCAGATGGTCCACATTCACGCCCGTCAATGTCGTGTTGATTTGAAACCTCAGGTCGACTTTGCGGGCCTTGTCTATCGCCTTAAGCGTTGTTTCAAACGCCCCCGGCACCTGCCGAAACGCATCATGGCTGGCCGCATCCGGCCCATCGAGCGAAAATGAAAACGACAGAAGCCCCGCCCGCTTGAACCGTTCCACTGCCGCATCATCCAGCAGCGCCCCGCAGGTCGCTATCGCCATCCGCAGGCCGAGGGATTTGCCGTAATCGGTCAGGTCGAAGATATCCTGCCGCATCATCGGCTCCCCGCCGGTCAGCACTACCACGCACTTTTTCAATTCGGCTATCGCATCCAGAATCTTTCGGCACTGGTCCGTCGAGAGCACATCCTGTTCGCGGGTCGTGGCCGACGCCCGGCAATGCCGACATCGCAGCACACAGCGGCGCGTCACTTCAAACGCAATAATTGTTGGCTTTATAATTTCAGTCATCCGTATCTCTTAAGGAAAAGGGTAAAACTAAAAAGGTAAAAGTGTGGATAGCCCTTCGGGCTAATCTTTTAATTCTCAATCTGACCGATCCGACTTGTCATACCCGCGGAGGCGGGTATCCAGCTTTTGCTTGGGACTCTGGATTCCCGCTTTCGCGGGAATGACAATCTGTGATAGCTATTCACTTGTGAGTTTGTCGTTTCAATAGTCGTTCAATTTGAGTTAATGAATTTTGCCCTTTACCCTTTACCTTTTTTCTTTGTTTAGTTTTCGTATTTCGTCGCAATTTATTGTAGCTCAAGCCTCCGTGCTTGAGGTCATTCAGCCTCGCCGAAGGCGAATCCTTAATTTTGATTTTTGCTCTTTGATTTTTGATATAGTTATTTCTTTATCAGTTTCGCTGCTTCCGGCGCAAAATACGTAATAATAACATCCGCCCCCGCCCGCTTGATCGAAAGCAGGCTTTCCATCATCGCTGCCTCATAATCCAGCAGGCCGGCCTTGGCGGCGGCATGAATCATCATATATTCCCCGGAGACATTATAGGCGGCAATCGGCACATCAAAATGATGCCGGGCCAGGGCGACGATATCCAGATACGGCAAGGCAGGCTTGACCATCACGATATCAGCCCCCTGCATAACATCCTCTTCCATCTGGCGAAGCCCCTGCCTGCCGCAGGCCGGGTCAATCTGATGCGTCCGGCGGTCGCCGAAGCTCGGCATGCTCTGGGCGGCATCGCGGAACGGCCCGTAAAACGCCGAGGCAAACTTGGACGAATACGACATAATCCCGCATTCGACATAGCCTTCGGTGTCCAGCGTCTCACGAATCAGCCCCACCCGGCCATCCATCATATCCGACGGCGCCACGACATCCGCACCCGCCCGGGCATGAGCCAGGGCCATCGACGCCAGTACCTCAATCGTGCTGTCGTTATCGATATGGCCTTCGTACTGCTGGACCGCCGGCGTCGCAAACGGCGACGACTTGCGTTTGCGTTTTATATCCGCAGCCATAATCAGCCCGCAGTGGCCGTGATCGGTATAGGCACACAGACAGACATCGGTCATCACCAGCAATTGCGGACACTTGGCCTTGATTTTGGCAATCGCCTGGCAGACCGCCGAATCCATCGCCGAGGCACGCGAAGCGACGGCGTCTTTTTTCTCTTTAGTGCCGAACAGCAGGATGGCAGGAATGCCCAGGTCAGCCATCGCAGCCGCCTCTTTAGCCGCCAGATCGGGCGAAAACCGATAGCAATTGGCCATCGCCTCAATCGGCTCTTTGACCTGCTTGCCCGGACAGACAAACATCGGATAAACCAGGTCATCGACCGACAGCCGAACCTCGCTGACCATCCGCCGCATCGTCGCATTCACCCGCAACCGCCGAAATCGTGTTTGTGGAAACGACATTATTTATACTCCTGATTTGACACTGTCATGCTTTTTTTGATTGTCAAATAATATTCAAATACATCTTCTGCATTTTTGAAATTACCATTTTGAATTTCATTCAATACCGTCTTTACAAACGTAGTAATTTCTTCAGAAGAAGTGTTATCTTGTTCCATTAATTTAACGAAATTCGAAGCAAAGAAAAATATACCTGTCAAATCAGAATCTTTACCCAGTGAGCAAAACTGGGTCAATAAAATGCCATTAGAATTTATAAATCTCCAATCAGGTTCTCTATGAGGAACATGATACTTTTCAACATATGCACTAAAATTATGGTGTTTTATTTTTTCACGAAACTTTATGCCACAATAATAATATTGATATCGAATAGCTCCCGTCTGAATATCAATATGCGTATTTCGACATCCGAGTTCTTCGATAAGAACTACAGACTGGATAATAGCTGGTCCAAAAACAATGATAAGAGGTAGAACAACGACTAAAATCATCTTTTTGTTTTTGATATTCATCGATTTCCCGTATCTATATTGGACAACCTTCTTTAAAAACTGCAAATATCGATTCATTCAAACTCAAAACCCGACTTCCAGGAGCCTCTTTTCTCATTTTCCATCTGTTGACATAATATATCATAGTAATAACCGGATGTAAAAACATAGATGATTTTGTCGTTTTCCTGCTTCATGCTGACCGGAAGATTTTGTTCCGAAAATTCTCGATTCTGTTTTGAAGCCAAATACAGTGAATACATTGCTGTAATAAAACTGGGAAGCCCCAGATACCAGAAATTATGGATAAACAGATAAAAACCAAGGCTAAGACAGACAAAAAACAGCACAAGAGACAACCAAGCTTTTTTATTCGGAAAAAACAAATTAAATTTACATCGATAACAAAAAGGCACCGAAATCTTACTCGGACTGAAGATTTTAACTAATTCAAAAAAAGGGATAAACGTCGAGGCCACAGCAACTGCCATATCTTGATTATCAAGATAATATCGCCCTCTTGTTTTTCGACCACATCGAATACAATAGGGTTCAAATCGTACTGGTTTCGGACTTTCTAAAAAAATTGGATCATTCATAATTTTTCAAAACTATACACAACTTGTTTTTTACCACTCCTTCGGCCCCTGAATAAACACCTCAACACCACGGTCACGAATAATTTTCAGATTGTTGATCAATCGTCCTTCATGAACGGGTCGGAGCATCGTCAGTTTATCGCAGGTCTCAAACTCAGGACATCGCCAGCATCCCTCAATCTTTTTACCAGTACAGCACAGCCGAATCGAACAACTCCCCGAGCCGCCGCCGGACTTGCACCGCTTTTCGCATCGCATCTCGGATTGCAGAACGCTCAACACCTCATAAAAGGCCGGATACTGCCGGAAAGCCCCCATTTCCGGAGCCATCGTAGACAACTGTGACAGCCCCGCTGCCACCCGGCCAAACGCCGCCCGGTCCAGCTTTTCTTTCAGCTTGCCGGCCAGGTCCGCAATCTCGCCGCCCAGAACCGGACAATCCACACAATATAATCCGCAATAAGCGATATCATCGGCTTTGTTTTCAAGCATTTAAAACTCCCTAAAAATCTTTTGCATGTTTATGGTGATGCAATCACACATTGTCACGTCGAGTTTATATAAAGCCTGATTTTCGACTGAATTATACTATAAATCCCCCGCCTTGTTCCAGTTCTATCTTGAAATCCGGCCTGAAAACAGGGATAATCCCGATATGACACAACCACAGCCATTGACAATACCCGACTCCGTCCTGGAGGATTTGGACGGCCTGATCGCCCGCTATCCGGCCCTGGCCGAGGCGGCGGCCTACGGCATCGATATCTCCCTGCTGATAGACAACCTCCGCCATCCCATCGAAGAACGCATCCGTCGTCACCAGCAGGCCCTCAACGCCATCCAGCAGCTTCGAAATGCCAAACGTCTATGAATAACGACTTTTTAGACCTTTTACACCGATTGACACAAAACAACGTCGAGTTTGTACTCATCGGCGGCTTTGCGGCCGCTATGTATGGCTCCACGATGGTTACTGAGGATATCGATATCTGCTGTAACTTTTCCCCCGAAAATCTGATCCGCCTGCACGAAGCCCTCAAAGACCTTCACCCCGTTCACCGGATGACACCAAACAAAATACCACTGACTTTAACTCCCCAAAACGCAGCCGAATTCAAAAACCTGTATCTTGCTACCGATCTGGGACCGCTTGACTGCCTCAGCACGGTTGAGGGGATTGGCAGCTTTGAACAAGTTGCCAAAGCCAGCCAGCGTTTTGAAACCGGCAACCTGACTTTGTCCGTTTTGAGTCTGGATGCATTGATTGAGGCCAAAAAAGCCCTCAATCGCCCGCGCGACCAGCAGACTATAATCCAACTTAAAGCAATTCAACAGCTAAACAAGCTAAACCCATAATCTCGTTTGGGGCGAGATTTGGGCTTAGTGTGCAATCTTCCAATCCGTCCGGTCGTTATTTACAGACACAACCTCGGCATTCGTAATCCGCCAGATATCGCCGGCTTCCTTTTGAAACCCCACCGTCATCTCGGCAAAAAACAGCCCTCCGGTAGCAGAATATGAGCTTTTAGGATCCAGAAAAACCGCCATATTCAGCTTCGCCTGGGCCGTCCCCTGAAAAATATTGACGGTCAGCTCCTGAAACCGCACCTTGGAAATGGCCGCAGTCTTGAAAATACCGCTGATATCGTCCATAAAAACAGCTTTATTCGGATGCAGCACATCTTTATATCGCTGCGAAATCAGCGGCTCGATGGTTTTTGCATCTCGCGCCACCGCCGCATCCCGGCACGTCAGGACAATCCCGCGCACCTGCTCATAATCGGTCTTGACCAAATAATCCAGCCCGAAGCCGGCCGCGACAATCAGCACCCCTAAAATAATACCA
>JBDKVE010000264.1:0-36827 GCA_039679345.1 Anaerohalosphaeraceae bacterium | reverse complement strand
CAGCCGCATCCCCGGGGCGGGAATCACCTTGTTCCAGCCCATGTGCGGAATCGTCCGGCCGGCCGGTATCGGGATGACACTGCCGCCAATCAGTCCCAGGCAGCGGTATTCGCCCAGCTCATAGCTCATATCAAACAGAATCTGATAACCCAGGCAGATACCCAGAAAGGGCTTGCCGTTGCGGGCCTGCCGACAAATCAGCTCGGCCAGCGGGGCGACTCGTTCCATCGCGTAGCCGCTGGCGCCGACGCCGGGCAGAATCAGCCCGCTGGCCTGTTCAATATCTTCGGTGCGGCAACTGACCACAATATCGGCGCCAATGTATCGAAACGCATTGGTCACACTGCGGACGTTACCCACGCCGTAATCAATAATTACAAGCATATCTATCCTTAGCTGTTGGCTTTGGTTGACGGTTTCAGCTTTCACCGTCATCCACAAAGACTGCCTCCGACGGGCGTTTGTTCCACATCGTTGGAATTTTGGATGGGTGATATCTGACTGAACGGGGGATATTTTATCCGCTTGGAGGCATTTCTGCAACTGCAAAGCAGAAAGTAGATGTTTTTTGTCGGATTGGTGAACCATTGTTGATACAAACAGCTCGCTTTGGTTATTGTGGCAGCAAACAATCTCACATATAATCAATCCAAAATTTGACGAGGTGAGATATGAGATGGAAATATAGTATTGTAGTTTGGATGTTAATAGGATTCGGGGTGTGGGCGGCGGAGAAGGTGGAAACGTCCATGTTGTGTCAGGGCAGTTATTATACTGAACAGGAGGCGCGGGAGCGGCTGGCGGTGCTGGCGGCGGGGTATTCGACGCAGGAGGCGTGGAAAGAGCGGGCCGAGGTGGTGCGGCGGGGAATCTTGCAGGGGGCGGGGCTGTATCCGTTGCCGGCGCGGGGGGAGTTGAAGCCGATTGTTCGTAAAAAGCGGACGTATTCGGGTTATACGGTCGAAAATGTTGCGTTTGAATCCTGTCCGGGTGTGTATGTGACGGGGTCATTGTATCGGCCGGATGATAATGGGGTGGGGTCGTATCCAGGGGTGCTGTGTACGCATGGGCACTGGAAAGAGTCGTCAGATTATGGGCGGTACCGGCCGGACATGCAGATTCGGTGTGCGGCACTGGCGAAGATGGGGGCGGTGGTATTTGCGATAGATATGGTGGGGTATGGACAGATGCGCGAACTGGGGTGGACGCATCCGACCAGGGGGGCGCTGCAGTTGCAGCTTTGGAATGCGATTCGGGCGGTAGATTTTTTGCTGACGCTGCCGGGGGTGGATGGGGACAGGCTGGCGGTAACGGGGGCATCCGGGGGTGGGACGCAGACGATTTTGCTGACGGCGGTCGATGAGCGGATTGATGTGTCGGTGCCGGTGGTGATGGTATCGGGGCATTTTTTTGGCGGCTGCGAGTGCGAAAGCGGGATGCCGATTCATCGGAGTGCGGCACATCAGACGAATAATGCCGAGATAGCGACGCTGGCTGCACCACGGCCGATGCTGCTGATTAGCGATGGGCAGGACTGGACAAAGAATACGCCGGAGGTGGAGTATCCGTTTATACGCAATGTGTATCGGCTGTATGGGGCGACGGAGCGGGTTGAAAACGCACATTTTCCGGAGGAAGGGCACGACTATGGCGTGAATAAACGCAAGGCGATGTATGCTTTTATGGAAAAGCATCTTGGGCTGAACCGAGGGGCGATTCTGGATGATGCGGGTCAGGTGGATGAGGGCTTTGTGGTGATTGAGAAGACGGAGGATTTGTATGTATTCGATAAAGATTATCCGATACCGACAAATGCGATCCGGCCGGAGCAATTTGGGGGAATTAGGCCTTAAATATACCCTGGCCGCGCTTCGCGTGGACAATTGAATTCAGAATCAGTATAATCCGTGACATCAATTATCTCAGGAAAGATCGATAACGATGAATCGACGAACATTTATGAAGCAAAGCTGCCTTGGGACCGCGGGACTGGTCCTGTCGCAGATGACGCCGTCGCTATATGCCGGCAGTACCGAAAAGCAGCCCAATCTGCTGGTGGTGCTGGCCGACCAGCTTGGCTTGAATCACTGCAAGTATGCCAAATACTGGAACGGAGAGAATTATCCCGGTGCGGAAAACGCGATTACGCCGAATCTGGATCAGTTTGCCCAACAGAGCATCAATTTCCGGAATACCGTAGCCAATACGCCGGTGTGTTCGGCGTTTCGGGCCTCGCTGATGACCGGCAAATATACGACCAGCCACGGCATGGTGATTAACGAGCTTCAGCTCAATCCGTATCAGGATTGTCTTGGGCATTCGCTGACGCGGGGTGGATACAACACGGCCTATATCGGCAAGTGGCACATGTATGCCAATAAGCTGGGGGACCATTCCAATCCGGACAATTCCTTTGTGCCGCGCGGGGAGCATCGTCTTGGTTTTAACGGGTACTGGGCGGCGTTTAATTTCCATCACGACTATTACAATACTTATTATCATACCGAATCCAAAGAGAAGATATTCTGGGGTGAAGGGGTGTATGAGCCGGACGGCCAGACTGATTTGGCGATGGATTGGCTCAAATGCCGCGGACAGAAGTCATCACAGTCGTTTGCGATGGTGCTTTCGTGGGGAACGCCGCATGACCCGTGGAATGATGGGAATGTGCCGGCCGAGTACCGGGCAAAATTTGCCGGCGTCAGTCTGCCCAATTCACCCAATTACAAGGCGACCAATGATCCGTATGCGGATGACTGGGCCCGGTTGTCGGATTCTGAACGGGCGGAGTTGGAAAAATGGCGTCGCAATTATTATGCGATGACGACCAATTTAGACTGGAATTTCGGACGCTTGATGAAGTATCTGGATGACAATGGACTGGCGGAAAATACCATTGTGGTCTTTTCATCCGATCATGGCGAGATGTTCGGCGCCCAGGGACGTCGGGCGAAAAATATTTTCTATGATGAAGCGGCTCGCATTCCAATGTTGATTCGCTGGCCGGGCAAAATTCAGGCGGGGCAGGTTTCGGATGCGTGCCTGTCCACAGTGGACTTTATGCCGACGTTTCTGGGGCTTCTCGGGCTGCCGGTCCCGTCCCGCGTGGAAGGGATGAATCTGTCGCATCTGGCGCTGGGGCAGGGCGGAGCGGAGCCGGATTGTGCGTTTATGCAATGTACCGGCGCGACGGCCAATTGGGACACCGGCCATGAATGGCGGGCGGTTCGAAATAAACGATACACCTATGGCAAATTTCGCATCAGCAGGGATGGGGTTCCGCAGGAACTACTGTTTGATCATGCAGCCGATCCATTCCAGACCCGGAATCTGATTGCAGATGCAGCTCATCAGACCGCGTTGCAGGAATTGCGGACTAAATTGACCGAGAAAATGAAGTCGGTCAGTGATACCTTTGAGGCATCCACCTATTACCGAGATAAGTGGACGGATGGCAATCGCAAGATTGTCCGGGGGGCCAGAGGCTGAGTTGCATCCGTAATTTGGCAATCATAATGTGCCAATGATTCCATTGAAAAACCGATTTTCCTCATGTCTGTGGGCATAGGGGAAATTATTGTGAAATTTTTCTTGACAAGTTAGTCACTACTAACTATATTAGTAATAACTAAATGAATGCGATGAAGCGAGACCAATTGAGTGCCTCAATGGAAGATTATCTTGAGGTAATATATCATCTATCCGACAGCGGAATGGTTGCCCGCAGTAAGGATATCGCCGATGGTTTGGGCGTATCGAGGGCATCGGTGACAGGGGCCTTGCGGGTGTTGTCGGAAAAGGAATTGATTAACTATAAGCCTTACGGGGTGGTGACACTGACGGACAAAGGCCGGATTGAGGCCGATAAAATCGTGCGTCGTCATCGTATTCTGGAGTCTTTTTTTATCGATATCCTTGGGCTGGATGCGGTGACTGCCAAAGAATCGGCCTGTCGGGCTGAACATGCCCTGGGCCAGCAAGTGGTTGGCCGGCTCAGACAATATATTGAGTTTATTACGGCTCGTGTGGATGGCGATATTGCCTTTGAATTCAAACAGTTTTATCGAAAGCGTCAAGTGCCGGATGCCTGAGCCGATTGGCTATACAACGTATGAAAACAAAATCCGATAAGGAACACGTTATTATGTCATTAGACCAGATTGAAAACGGAAAGACCGTGTGTATCGACCATATTGAGGCCGGGCACGGGCTGAAAAACCGCCTGGCGGCGATGGGACTTCTGGCCGACCAGCCGATTCGTGTTATGCTCAATGACCATAAAGGACAGGTCATCATTGCAGTCAAAAACAGCCGGGTGGTGCTGGGCCGCGGAATGTCACATAAAATCTTTGTCCGATAAAAAAATTTTGAACTAAATGTTAGGCGTAACTAACTCATGGAAAACATAGAAAAGAAATTGACGGTTGCACTGGCGGGTAATCCCAACAGCGGAAAAACAACATTATTCAATGCCTTGACGGGATCGCGGCAGCACGTGGCCAATTATCCCGGGGTGACGGTCGAAATTAAAAACGGCCTGTGTCATTATCATGAGTATAAAATTAAAGTGGTTGACCTGCCGGGGATATACAGTCTGACGGCCTATTCGCCGGAAGAACTGGTGGCTCGCCAGTTTATCCTGGAGCAAAAACCCGATGTTGTAATCGATGTGATTGATTCATCCAACCTGGAGCGTAACCTTTATTTGGCGGTGCAGTTGATGGAGATGAATGTGCCGCTGGTGCTGGCGTTTAATATGGCCGATATGGCGAAGGCGCGGGGATTGGAATTCGATCTGAATCAGATGCAGCTTCTCATGGATGTGCCGATCGTGTCGATTATTGCCCGCAAGAACGAGGGGACTGAGCAGCTTTTGGAAGTGGCGTTGCGGGCGGCTGCGGAAAAGAAAGCCCGGCGGGTGCAGGTTCCATTTGGGTCGCAGGTGGAAAAGGAATTGGAGAAATTAACTCCGATGGTCAGCGGTGAACTGGATTTTACAAAACAGTTCGGACCGCGATGGGTGGCTTTGAAGCTGCTGGAAGGTGATCAGCAGGTGGTGGCGTTGCCGCATAGTGCGGAGCTGCTTGTCTTGATGGAACAATCGATGAAGGAACTGGAAAAACATTACCACGAAAGCACGGATATTGTGATCGCCGACCGGCGCTATGGATTTATCTCCGGGGCTTGTCAGGAAACAGTCAAGACGACCGCTCAATCCCGTCATGATATCAGCGACCAGATCGATGTGGTGATGACGCATTCCGTGTGGGGGCTGCCGATTTTTGCGGCGCTGATGTATCTGGTGTTCTGGCTGACCTTTACAGTCGGTGAATACCCAATGGGGTGGATGGAGTCGCTGTTTAGCTGGCTGGGCGGGTGGATTTCGTCGTACTGGCCGGCCGGCTGGTCGGAGCATCTGCGGTCGCTGATTGTCGATGGGATTATCGGCGGCGTCGGCGGGGTGCTGATTTTTCTGCCGAATATTCTACTGCTGTTTCTGGGAATTGCATTTCTGGAAGACACCGGCTATATGGCCCGAGCCGCGTTTCTGATGGACCGTGTCATGCACAAAATCGGTCTGCACGGCAAGAGTTTCATTCCCATGCTGATTGGCTTCGGCTGTTCGGTCCCGGCGATTATGGCGACCCGCATTCTGGAGAATCGGCGGACAAGGCTGACGACGATGATGGTGATTCCGTTATTCAGTTGCGGAGCCAGATTGCCGATTTATGCACTGATTATACCGGCGTTTTTTGCCCCAGTCTGGCATGGACCGATAATGTGGATGATGTATATCATTGGAGTCTTGTTTGCGGTAGTCCTGGCGATGTTGCTTCGCAATACGCTGTTTAAAGGCGAGGCCATTCCATTTGTGATGGAACTGCCGCCATACCGGATGCCGACGCTGCGGAGTTTGATGCTGCACATGTGGGATCGCGGCTGGCTGTATCTGCAGAAGGCCGGCACAGTGATTTTGGGCATTTCGATCCTGTTATGGGTCGCCAGCACGTATCCGAAGATCCCTGAAGATAAACTTATCGGACTGGATGAGGCTCAGCAGCATTCGGCCCAGATGCAGTATTCAGTTACCGGACGTGTGGGTCGGTTGATTGAACCGGTAATACGACCGCTCGGATTCGACTGGAAAGTCGGGACCGCCCTGATCGGGGCATTTGCCGCCAAGGAAGTATTTGTCGCTCAAATGGGAATTGTCTATTCGGTAGGCGAAGCGGACGAAGGGTCCGAGGTCCTGCGTCAACGCCTGCGAGCGGATTATACACCGCTCAAAGGCATATGCATCATGCTGTTTTGCCTGCTCAGTTCGCCCTGTATGGCAACAATTGCGGTGACGGCCCGGGAAGCAGGGGGCTGGACGTGGGCGGCGCTGCAATACACCGGCCTGACGGCTGTGGCTTATGTGTCGACGCTATTGGTGTATCAGGTTGGATCATTGTTCATCGGCGGTTAAGTGCCGGATGAAAATCGTTAAATAAAAGAAAGGACTATGTCTGATGGGACGTTGGGTAGTGTTGGGATTGTTGTGCGGCGGGGCAATCGTTTTTGCAGCAGAAACACCAGTGGCAGAGGCAGAAGAATCTCCATCACTGCTGGGTGATACCGGACCGTTTTCATTTTCATTCGGTCTGACCCATATTTATCAGCAGAATATGCGCGGCGGCCTGAGCACCAATGACCGGCGGGGACGCTTTTCAGGCAGCTATGATGTGGAGATGATAACGGATTTGAAACGTCTTTTCGGGATTGAAAATGCCGAACTGTACACCCATGTGGAAGGCTTCTGGAACAAAACCGAAGGGATTGATTCAGTCTCTACAGGCAGTGCTTTCGGTGTGAATGGCGATGCAATGCCTCGGGATGCGGCGGTGGTTACGGAACTGTGGTATCAGCATTATTTCCTCGATGGCGACTTCATTGTACGTCTGGGCAAAATGGATTTAAGCGGCGGGTTTGAATGCAGCGGTTGTCCGGTATCGTTCGATTGCAATCGCTACGCCAATGACGAAACAGGCCAGTTTCTCAATAGCGCTCTCGTAAATAACCCGACCATCCCGTTCTCGGATTATACGCTGGGCGTTGCAGTGCATTATGCCCCGGCCGATACCGGCTGGTATATTACGGCCGCGGCTGCCGATTCCCAGGGCGACCACCGCGAGACCGGATTTCGCACGGCCTTCCATGATGAAGATTACTATGTCTATATGGCTGAAACGGGCATTACGCCCAGTTTTGGGCAGTTGCAGGGAACGTATTCGGTAGGCGTATGGCATCTGCCGGAACCGACCGATGTGGATGGCGATGGATTCTCCTCCCGCAATAATACCGGCATGTATCTGAGCTTCGACCAGATGCTGTCCAAAGAAAATGAAGATGTGGAGGATTCGCAGGGGCTGGGGACGTTTTTCCGCTTTGGATATGCTCCCTCCAACCACAATGAAATAACGCAGTTTTACAGCACCGGCCTGAGTTATCAGGGTCTGTTTGACGGACGGGATGACGATGTGCTGGCCTTCGGTGCGGCGCGGGGTTATTTCAGCGAGGCCGCAGGCACGACTTATACGGAAGACTCGGAAACGGTATTTGAGACCTTCTATAATATCGCCGTCAATTCCAACCTGACCGTGACGCCGTCGATACAGTATGTGGCCGATCCATCGTCAGCCGATAATGGACGCGATTTAAAGGATGCGGTGGTCTTTGGTTTGCGGATGCAGATGGTGTTTTAATTATCGATATTCAAATCGAAACAAAAGAAAAGGCCGGGAGTGAATTGCTTTCACGCCCGGCCTTTTGTAATTGTGGTCTAAACCGTTATGCCTGTACCACCTTGGAATGCGTTTTCTTGACCGCCTTGTGAATACTCTTGAGGACGTAGTTTTCCGCAACAGCTTCCCAGCCCATGTGCTTGGCGATTTCATAGCCGCTGCGAAGCAGCCGATAGGATTCATCATCGTTGTGCGGCAGACGAGCACAGATTTCCAATGCAATTTTCTGGCTGATTTTGCGTTCGATCTTATTGCGGTATTCGCGGTCGATCTTAAGCATGTGTTCGATTTCCAGCCCGGAATCTCCGTTGAGTTCCGTATAATCGGCGAAGATGACATTGGGTGTATCTTTGCCGCCGGTGATGGCCTTGACAAATCCGGCACATCCGCAGATGGAGGTTACAATGCAAAGTCCGCCGAAACACAGGGGTTCAAGCTGAGCGATGCCGAAGGGTTCGTAGATACTCTGGCCGAACTCCGCATCGGAGCCTCTGCGAATATCCATAAATTCCATATCATAGGGCATTCTGTGTCCGCAGCACTGGCGGGAGAAGCCGAATTGATTGATGAAGATGGCCTTGATGGCTCGGCTCCTGGCGTTGAATTCCTGCACGCCGGCATAATAGGCCGCTTCGCCGCCGGACAAGTCCGGCATGCCTTCACGGTGGGCCACCGGCCAGTTGTATGCCGCTTCCATATCATAAATATCGCGGTCGCGTCGGCGGTGCGTTTCCGTGCTCAGGACCAGCAGGACGCCGGTTTTGCCCTGGGCGATGAATTCCTTATCCATGTGTTCCAGTACACGAAGGTCTCGCCACAGTCCCTTGCTCAGGACCAGCCGAGTCACGTGACTGAACACAAAATCCGGCCGCCAGCCAAGCAGGTTCTGACAGTAATCTTTTAATTTATCGCGGGATTGCTTCTTCTCGGCCAGCGTGATTTCGTAGGCAGGGATACCGTTGTAGGTCAAATCGATATCGGCCAGCTCGAATTCCGGGGCCAAAAATTTCAGCTCATCCACTACGCAGTCCCCAACGGCCAGGATATTGTCGCAGAATCGGGCGGCGTCCACCAGCGCGTATTTGAAGTACGTTGTCTGATCGCCGAAGACGTCGTTGACATATAAATCCTGCTGATGAGCTTTGCGGAGAACGTTATAAAACATCGTGTCATGTCCCTGATGGCCTTCAACAATGCGGCGCACCGGGGCGACTTCGTGGGCGTAAAAGACGGTCTTGAAATCAAACGGATCGAGCTTGGCCGCCAGCGCTGTGGGCATCCCCATAAATTCGTGGGATACGATGACGGTATTGCTGTCTTTTTCGGCGGCACCGATGGCTTTCAGGGCCGCAATCGCCGGCATCGCCAGACGCATATACTGTTCGAATTCCCAGTAATTTTCAAAGGCGTTGCTCTTGATGCCATATTCAAAAAACAGCGACGCCTTGAATTCATTCAAAGGTCCCTGTTCCATGCGGGTAATATCGATAAGGATAATTTCCGGTGAGCTTTTAATCTGCGTCAGCGGGTCGAGGAAGGTGCGCCGGCCGTACACGATGCCGACGTTGTATTTGCTTTCGATTCTGCGGAAGCTGGATACATAACTGGTTTTGACATAGCCGTCGATGGAGGAATACAGGACTTCTCCGCCGGGGCCGAGACGTGATGAGACATCTCCTTCGGTCGAAAACAGGGGACTGACCAAAATATTGCGGGCGGTGGCGTCCAGATAAGCCTTGCTGGTGAACAATCCGTCCAGCACGGCACCAATGCCTCCGATTTTTCCAACTGCCTCATGCGTTACGTGAACCACTGTCGGTTTCTGCGTCATTGCGATAAACCTCGTTTAAGCCAAAAGTTACTTCTTTACTTTTTAAATCACTAAAAGACCCGTAAAATCCCGAATCGATCTAAATATACATGATTCGAGGCCCATTGCCGTTTAAAATATAATGAATAATCGGCTATCGGGGCGGGTTTTCTCAGGAATTTTACGGAGAATTTTTATACTTTATTTTCTGTAAAAATAAAACATGTTTTATCGGCCCCAACTAACATCCGATAATTATTATTATTAGAAAAACAGATATTATAAGAACGTAAAATCTTTATTAAGCAACCCCCTCAGAAGAGCGAATGGCTCGTCTGGCAACGAATTCCTTGACCATGCAAAACAAGGTCGGCACAATCAGCAAATCCACCATAGACAACGTCATTCCTCCAAAAGAAGGGATTGCCATCGGTACCATAATATCCGAACCTCGCCCGATGGAAGTCAGTACCGGCAGCAGTGCAAGGATGGTGGTGGCGCTGGTCATCAATGCAGGTCGGACACGCCGGGAAGCCGCAAAAATGGTTTCGCGGCGAATATGTTCGATGGTTTCCGGTTTTTCAGTAGCGAATCGATCCTTGAGATACGTCATCATCAGCACACCATCATCGGAGGCAACACCAAACAGGGCCAGGAAGCCGACCCACACGGCTATGCTGAGATTGTAGGGATGGATATTGAACAGTTCGCGGAGATGAATGCCGAACACCGTGAAATTCAAAAACCAGTCCTGATTGTAAAACCACATCCAGACAAATCCGCCGGACCATGCGGTCAAGACGGTGGTGAAGACCACGCAGGACCAGCCGAAACTTTCAAATTGCAGATATAATATAATGAATATAATAACAAGAACAATTGGAATCAGCAGCATCAGGGTCTTCTGTGCGTGAACCTGATTTTCCCACGTTCCGGAAAACGTGTAGCTGACGCCTTCCGGCAGCGCCAGGGAGCCATCTCTGATTTTCTGTTCCAGTGCCTGTTTGCAAGCCATGACCACATCGACTTCGGCATAACCGGGCTTTTTGTCAAACAGTACATAGCTGGTTAAAAACGTATCTTCGCTTTTAATCATCTGTGGGCCGGGTTTGTATTCCATCTGGATCAGTTGACCCAGAGGAATCTGGGCGGAGCCGTCCATTGTGGGTACCAGAATCTGATTTAAAGCTTCGACCTGGTCACGCAATTCCCGCAGATAGCGCACTCGGACCGGATACCGCTGACGGCCTTCGACGGTGGTGGTGATGGGGGTGCCGCCGATAGCGATTTCAATGACCTTTTGTACATCATCGACGCGCAGGCCGAAACGGGCAATCGCCTGCCGGTCGATGTGTAATTCCAAGTAAGGCTGGGCGACAATGCGGTCGGCAAAAACCGCCGCTGGTTCAACCAGCGAAACCTGTTTCAATATTGCTTCCAGTTCAAAGCCGGCCTGTTGGATTGCCTCCAAACTGGGGCCTTTGACCTTGATGCCCATCGGCGCACGCATCCCGGTTTGCAGCATCACAATCCGTGTTTCAATCGGCTGCAGCAGCGGGGCGCTGGTTGTTCCGGGCAGATTGGCAACGCGGACAATTTCTTTCCACAGGTCACGTGGGGTTTCCAGCCCTTCACGCCATTGGCGAATAGCCTTGCCGTGGTCGTCAAGGAGGAGTCGTCCGTTTTTGCCAGTCTTGTATTTGGGTTTATAATTGATGACGGTTTCAAACATCGATAGGGGTGCCGGATCGAGGGCGCTTTCCACGCGGCCGATTTTGCCGACGGCCGAATCAATCTCGGGGATCGATGCGATGGCGGCGTCGATTTTGCTCAACTGGTCGGTGGCTTCGGCAATTGAGGCGTGAGGCATGGTGGTGGGCATATACAAAAACGACCCTTCGTCCAGAGACGGCATGAATTCCCGGCCCAGATTTCCCCAGACAATAAAGCCTCCGACAACCATGAATGTCGGCAGGCTCAAAAACAGAAGTTTATGCCGCAGACACCAGCCCAGCATCTGTCCATAAAAACGAATAATCAGAACGAACGAACCAATCAGAACACCCACAATAACCACAACCCACAGCAGGTTCAGCAGCATCCCATTATCCGGTCCGATGGGCATCCAGTCATCCGTCAGCAGAACCAGCAGGATTGCAATCAGCACATAATCCAGCCAGGTCCGTCTGGACTTTTTGTCGAACGTATGCGACAACGCAGCTAAATTGCCTTTGCGGAAGAAATAATAAGCCAGCGGCGGTACCACCAGCACGGCCAGAAACACCGAGGATGTCAGGGCGATGGTCTTGGTATAGGCCAGCGGTTTAAATAATTTGCCTTCCGCCCCGGTCATCGCAAAGACCGGCAGGAAGCTGATGACTGTGGTTGAGATGGCAGTCAGGACCGCCGAAGCGACTTCGCGTGAGGCGTCGAATACCAGGTGCAGACGATTGCGGCGGGGATCACGTTCAAGATACTGAACAATGTTTTCGCAGATGACGATTCCCATATCCGAAATCTCACCGATTGCGATGACAATGCCGGACAGGGCAACGATGTTGGCATCAACGCCCAGCAGCTTCATCCCCACAAAAGTAATCAACACCGCCATCGGCATCAATGCGGAAATAATCAGCGAACTGCGGAAGTTTCGCAGCAGCAGGACAATGACAATTGCGGTGATGATGATTTGTTCATAAATGGCGGCATTGAGTGTGCCGAGGGTTTCGTAAATCAAACCTGTGCGGTCATAAAATGGAACGATGGTCACATGGCTGACGGTTCCATCAGGCAAAGTCTTTTGAGGCAGGCTGGGGGCGATTTCGGCGATTTTGGCCTTGACATTTTTGATGGCCGCCAGCGGATTTTCACCGTAGCGTACCACCGCGACTCCGCCAACCGCTTCGGCGCCGGCCTTGTCCAGTACACCCGTCCGCAGGGCCGGACCGATGGCGACATGGGCAATATCCCTGATATGGATGGGGATAGCGTCAGCGGTTTTGACGACAATTTGCTCGATATCTTCAACCGATTTGATGAATCCAAGACCTCGAACCAGATAATCCACACGATTGATTTCAATTGTTCGTGCGCCGACATCGCGGTTGGAGGCCATCACGGCCATAAAGACATCATTCAGGGAAACCTTTGCTGCATACATCGCGTCCGGGTCCACATCAATCTGGTACTCGCGTACAAAACCTCCAACCGAAGCGACTTCGGCAATGCCTGACGCTGCCTGAAGCGCATATCGCACCGTCCAATCCTGAACGGTACGCAGTTCGTGAAGATCCCAGCCGCCGGTGGGGTTGCCTTTCGGGTCCCGGCCTTCCAGTGTGTACCAGAAGACCTGCCCCAGTGCGGTTGCATCCGGTCCCAGTCGGGGTGTTGCGCCTTCCGGAAGCATTCCTTCCGGCAATGAATTGAGCCGTTCGAGGATTTTTTGCCGTGCCAGGTCAAATGGGACGCGCTCTTCAAAGATGACATAGATGCTGGAAAAGCCAAACATCGATGTGCTGCGGACGGTTTTGACACCTGCAAGCCCCAGCAGGTTGGCTGTCAGAGGATAGGTGACCTGGTCTTCGATATCCTGCGGGCTGCGGCCCGGCCAGTCGGTAAAAACGATCTGCTGGTTTTCGCCGATATCGGGAATCGCATCGACGGAAATCGGGTATCGCGGCAGCCAGTCAATTTGCCAATCGAACGGCGCTACGAGCACACCCCCAAGCAGCAGGCCCATGACATACAACATCACAACCAGCCGGTTGTTCAGGCAAAACCGTATGATTTCGCTCAAAAGTCCCCGGTTGCTGTAATCCTGTTGGGTTAGACGTTCAGGCATAGTCGTGATGTATCCTTAGCTTGCTTCGCAGTGCTTTATTTAATCCTGCCGTGTTATTGCTGAAATTGCTGCAGCAGCTTGACGTATTTTTCAGGTTCCTTGTTAAACTCGGCGATACAGCCCTTGCAGCAGAAATACACTTTCTTGCCTTTGTATTCCACAAACAGATTTTTATCAATCGGTTTGCCCACCATGACCGGGCAGGTGGTTTGTTCCCCGGCTCCGGGGACTGCCGTTTCGATCTTAGTCTGTGCATCTGCAGCGGCGTCTTTGGCGGCTTCAGTCATTTGAGTGGTATTGACAGCGGTTTGCGGGACGGCTGTCGGTTCAGGATTTTTCTTGCAGGCTGAAAAAGTGATTAATCCCGCCAGAATCAGCAGAGTGATGAATGTCTTCATTGCAGTTTCCTTTCTATTGGTTAGTGAGAGTGCTCAGTCGTTTTGAACTGTGGCAGTTGAGGTACATATTTTTCAGGATCTTTATTGAATTCTTCAATACAGGAGGGGCAGCAGAAATACACTTTCTTGCCTTTGTATTCGGTAAAGACCGATTTATCAATTGCTCCACCCATAACAGGACAGAGTGTTTGTTCGGTACTGGATGCCTCTGTTTCGAGCGGCAGAGTCATCATCGAAGGCATGGCCTGAATCTGGGCTGCCGAATCAATTTTGAACGCTCCATTAGTAACGACTTCCTCACCTTCCATCAGGCCGGACTCGACGATGTAGAAATCTCCGGCTTTGGGGCCGAGTACGATTTCTTTGCCGATAAAGGAGGGATGTTCACCGGCCACCTTGACATACACAACCGCCTTATTAAGTTTCCTGCCGGTAATCAGCGGGGCGGTTGCTGGAATGACTAAGGGAAGCTGGTTGGGCTCGCCGGCCGTTTGATAACCCAGGTCTTGCGCTGCAACCAGCTTCATCCCGCAAATATCACATACACCCGAAATATCGCGAATGATTTCCCCGTGCATGGGGCAAATGTATTTTCCCATAAGCGATGGATCGATAACATTTCCATCGGCCGCCATCGGAGAATGAATTTTCGCCCGAATAAACATGCCGGGCTTGAGGACGCCGTTGGTGTTGTCCACCACAGCTCGGATTTTAACTGTGCGGGTCATTTCATTCAAGACGGGACTGAGAAAGCTGACTGTAGCTTCAAACGTCCGGCCGGGAATTGACTCGGTGGCGAATTCGACCTTCTGGCCAAATCGTAGCCATTTGAGGTCGGATTCGTATGCATCCAATATCAGCCATAGTTTGGACAAATCCGCGATGCTATAAATGGCCATCCCGGTATCCACATACATCCCCTCGTTGGCCATTTTGTCAATGACTACGCCGCCGATGGGGGCGTTGATAGTCAGATGGTCGAGGATTTGGCCGGAGGCCTTGATTTGCTGGATTTGTTCGTCGGTAATCCCCAAAAGGCGGAGTTTCTCCTCGGATGCCTTCAGGGTTCCTTCGATAGAACGACGGATCAGGTCAGAGGAATTAGAAGCTATGTTCTGGACGGACTTTACGGCTTCGAGTAACTCAGTCTGGGCACTGATCAATTCCGGACTGTAAAGCTCGACCATATGATCGCCTTTGCGGACGGTCATTCCGGTATAGTCCACAAAGAGCCGGTCAATCCGGCCGCCTGTCCAGGCGGTGATGGACTTGATGCGGGTCTGGTCGTAGTCGATTTTGCCGATGAGTCGGATGTCGGTGGCCACGGATTTTCTTTCGACCTTCGAGGTCTGGATTTCCATCAGCTTAGCTGCTTCGGGTGTGAATTCCATAACCCCCGAAGCCTGGCTGTCAGAGCCGCGCACGGGTATCAAGTCCATGCCGCAAATAGGGCATTTGCCGGGCTGGGGTTGTCGGATTTGGGGGTGCATAGAGCAGGTCCAAATGGCTTCGTTTGGCTGCACCTCGGGGGATGGGGTTTGTGTGCCTTGCGGGGTTAGCACCACTTTGGTAAACCACCCTGCGGCGAAGACCCCGATTAATAGGATTAAAAAGCCTGCTTTTGAGGTTATTATATTCCAAAATTGGGTTCGTTTGGTCATGGCGCGTTCCTTGAACTATAAAACCTACTATCCAGATAGGAATATAGTTCTTAAGAATCTTGTTCGAGGGGCTCATTAAAATTGGGTTCGTTTGGTAAGGGCTGGCCGGTGAGCATTTCGAGTTCGGCTTGTTTCTGGATGTAGTTGGTCAAAGACCTCTCGTAATAGAGCTGGAAGGACAGGAGCTTCTGTTCGGCGTCGATTAATGTCATAAAATCAACCGTGTTTGTCCTGTAGGCCTGTTCTGTTACGGCCAGCATCTCTTTGGCTTTGGGGATGAGGACATTTTCATAGAGACGGATTTTGCGTAAATTATCATCCATTTCGTACATAATTTGTTCAGCTTGAGCAACAAGGTCAAACTCCATCTGGATTTTCTCGCGTCGTGTCATAGCGGTCTCGGCCTGGGCCTGTCTGACGCCAGCGCTGTAGTTGTCCGTCCAGATGGGCAGATTAATGGAGACCAAAGCCATAATCGGGTCGCGGCCGCCGTTCATTCCGCGGTTGGGGGCATCTTCGACTTCCAGGCCGAGGCTGACATCGGGCCAGTAGCGTTTTTTTGCCAAGTTGACGTTCTTTTGTGAGGCGATAATCTGCTGCTGCATGGCCGACAATTCCGGGTTGGCGGAGCGGATTTGGTCGGTGATCTGGCGGGCGTTGATTTCAGCGGTGGTAAATGTATCGCGTTGCGGCCAGGGGAGTTCCAGATCAGTCGGTTGATTCAGCATGGCATTGAGCTGTGCGACGACAGGGGTTCGCATTCTGGTCATGCTGATTAAATCGTCTTCCATGGTTGCCAGTTCAATTTGGGCTCGCACGATGTCGGGATGGGAGGTTTCGGCGGTGCGGTACTTTTCGCGGGCGACCTGTTCGAAATGCTGCATGAGTTCCAGATTTTCTCTGGCGACATCAATCGCTTTGGCAAGATAGGCAAATTCGTAAAAGACGCTGCTGGTTTGGTAAATCAGTTTGACCTTGGCGGCTTCGTAGCGATGGTGGGCGGCTTTGGCCTGGGCGGCGGCGGCGTCGGTACGGGCCTGAATCTTGCCGAACCAGGGGAACATCTGCATGATGGCGTATTTCTGGCGATGCGGGCCGGAGCGGGTTTCCATTTCTTCGCGGACAAAATAGCTGTAGGTAAATTGCGGGTCGTCCAGTGATGCGGCCTGGGGGATTTGCTCCATGGCGGCTTGAAAGGAATCAAAGGCGGCTCGCAGGCCGGAGTTGTTCATGGCGGCCTGATAGAGATAGTCCTTGAGCAGCAAGGGGGCGTTGGGGTCGGAAGGGGAGGTTTGCTCGGCGATTGAAAGGCTGGGTAATACGGACAGGATTATGGTCAGGATTGTTTTTGGATAGCATCGCATCGTCTGGCTCCAAAGTCTATCGGTTTAGTAGGATATATCGTTTATACGATATTGTCCCTCGGGGAGTTTGTCAAAAATAAAACCGGTTTGCCCTCCTTGCCAGTGAGTAAATATCTTCCTTTTGCCACTCAAAAGCAATGATTAGAGCCACCCTTAAAAATAAGGAAACCGCCGGAGGCGGAGGCTAAATAACACTCAAGCACGGAGGCTTGAGCAACTATAGCCGCCCCGAAATGGAGGATTACAAGTAAGATCAATATAAGTATTGAAATGGAATTTATGAGGCCGGAAGTGATTTGCTGCAGGCCTTTTTTATGCGACAGCGGTGCGTGTGGGATTTAATTGAGTTCGGTGCTTTTCCAGTATTTGGCGCCGGTGACGGTGGCCTGCAATGCCAGGCTGGCTTCGGTCATTGAATAGACGATTATGTCATCGTTAATATCGCCTTCCCCGCTGAGTTCGCCGCCGGTCCGGCAGGTCGGGTTTGGCGAAAAACGACCGGGCTGATTAGCTGTAAGTAGTTGATATATATGGACATAAGTTTACTGGCAAAAGAAAATCTTTTATTTTGCCCGGCCGGACTATATAATAAAGCCGTCAGGAGAGTGGTGGAGGTGTGTGGGAAAGTGCGTATTTTCTGCCCTTTCCAGGCTATGGAAAGCCGGCCCGAACTCGATGGAATCGGGCAAGACCCTGTAAGACAGCGAGCAATACACGGTTTGCTCAGGGAGATAATTTTTTTGTGGAGGCAGGTAAGATGAAAAAGGCGGTTTTTGTGTTCATGTCACTGATTGTGCTGGGTACGGCGGCTCAGGCACTGATTATCACTACAGCCGATGGCAATGGTGCCGATGCGTGGATATCCAACGACGGTCAAAGCAGTTCGTATTGGGCCGACAAGGTCCATAACACCACGGGGATGCATGTTCGCTACAACGGCGGCGGATCGCGCTTCAGAGCGGCTTTACTGCGGTTTGATATCAGTTCTATTGTCGAGCCTATCGGTGCGGATGCCCAGCTTCAACTGGGGCAGACCTATACCAAGGGCAGCGACAAGGTGATCGATGTATATGGCTTGGTGGATGGTCATGCGGGCGAGGCCTGGGATGATACGACGCTGTGCTACAATAATGCCCCGGGTTTTGTTACGCCGGCACAGGGCAACAATCTGGGCTGGTATGCCATCGATTCGAGCCTGGTATGGCTGGGCACGTTTATCATCCCCGGCACCGGCAGCTCCGGAGCGACGATTACTCCTCCCAAGACGCTGCTGACGGATCTGACGAGTCTTCCGCTGGCTGATTTTCTGAATGCCGATACCAACGGCCTGGTGACTCTGGTGCTGATCAATGCACAGGGGACTACCAGCAATAACAGCGAAAACCGGTTTGCCTCGGAAGAAGATGCCAACGGCGGTTTCCCGGCGCTGGTTCTGGTTCCTGAGCCGATGTCGATGCTGCTGCTGGGGCTGGGCGGCTTGCTGATTCGGAGACGTACCCAACAGGCATAAAACAGATTAAAAATCAAAGAGCAAAAATCAAAATTATGGAAACCGCCGGAGGCGGAAGCTGAATCACTCTCAAGCACGGAGGCTTGAGCTATAATGGCCTTGCTGAAATGGAGAATATACCCAACGGGTAAGATTATTCCGCGACGGCCACAGGCCGTTTTATGCCGCGCGTAATCACGGGGTAACGTTACCCTACGCAGCCGCGGTGATAAAGCTGTTGCTGGATGCTGGCGGCCCAAAGCTCTTTAGCCTCGCCGAACCGGAAAATTTCAAGCCGGATCAGTATATTATCACGTGGACGGTTATGAATTGTTTTGAAAGAGGGGTACCATTTTAAATCTGGAATGTCTTGATGAGACGGACAGATATCTATTTTGAGTTGATGGGAAACGTGTCTAAAGTTAGACAAATAAATAAGGTTTTTCTCCGAGGAACAATGATGAGATGTGCCTGGGCGGTGTGCTTTTGTGCGGGGCTGTTGTTTTCTTCTTTTGTGCGGGGCGATATTTACAATTGGCAGACCGGACAGGTAATTTCCGGCACCGAGGGGATTACGCCGGGGCCGGGGGTGAATTTACAATTTTGGTCTTATGAACCTCATACTCTGCAATATGCCGATTTTTCGGGAGGACTGGATTTATCGCATAGTACGTTTAGTCTTTCATGGTTGGATTATGCCCGTTTTACCGGAGCCAATCTGACCGGTGCATCCTTCGATGCCTCCAAGCTGACTAACGCTGACATGAGCGGTGCAAATCTCACTGCTGCATATTTCAATTCTGCCTCTCTGTCCGATGCCGACCTGAGCGGGGCGACTGTGACAGGGGCAGATTTCAGTGATACAACCTCCAAAGGCTTTACCCAATCCCAGCTTTACTCTACAGTCAGCTATCAGAACGGTGATCTGCATAGCATCAAGCTTGAGTTTAATGATCTGGTCGGCTGGAATTTTACCAATCAGAATCTGACCGGTGCATCCTTCTCTCGATCCACAATGACATATGCCAACCTGAGCGGAGCAAACCTAACCGGAGCGGACTTCGGTTACTCCACGCTGACTGACGCTGACCTGAGCGGAGCCAATCTGGCCGGTGCATCCTTGGATCATTCCATGGCAGCTAATGCCAATCTGAGCGGAGCTAATCTGACCCATACAAAATTCAATCGATCTGAACTGACTAACGCTGACCTGAGCGGCGCCGATCTGACTGGTGCAAACTTAAATGATTATTCCACACTGACTGGTGCTGACCTGAGCGGGGCCAACCTGACCGGTGCATCCTTCGATTCATCCACGCTGACTGATGCCGACCTGAGCGGGGCAATCGTGACAGGAGCTAATTTTCATGCTGTCTGGGGCTTTACCAAAGAGCAGTTATATTCGACAGCCAGCTACCAGTCCGGTGATTTGCATGGCATTGAACTCGGAAGCAATAACCTGATTGGCTGGAATTTTGCCAATCAGAATCTGGCCGGTGCGAACCTCAGCGCCGTACTGAAGGATGCCGATTTAAGCGGAGCCAATCTGACCAACGCGAAATTCAATCAATCCACACTGACTGGCGCAGATCTGCGCGGGGCCAATCTGACTAGTGCAGACTTCTCTTTGGCCACACTAACCAGTACCACTAACCTGAGTGGAGCTACTCTGACCAATGTAAAATTCAAAGAATCTAAGCTGACTAACGCTAACCTGAGCGGAGTAAATCTGGCTGGTGCAGACTTCTACTTGGCCACGCTGACCGATGCCGACCTGGGCGGGGCCAATCTGACCGACGCATCTTTTGAGAGGTCCGTGATGGCCAACGCTGACTTGAGCGGAACTATCATAGCAGGAGCAAATTTCAGTTATACCACCGGCTTTACCCAATCACAGCTTTACTCCACAGCCTCCTATCAGGCCGGTGATTTGCATGGCATCGAGTTGAGATCCAAGAACCTGGTCGGCTGGAATTTTGTCAATCAGAATCTGACCGGTGCGAACTTCTATGGTTCCGCGCTGAATAATGCCAATCTGAGTGGATCCAATCTAAACGGTGCAGCTTTCCATTACGCTACGCTGACTAACACCAACCTGAGCGGAGCGTTTGTGGCTGGAGCGGCTATAGGCTTAACCCAATCAAAACTTTACTCCACGGCCTCCTATCAGACTGGTGATCTGCATGGAATTAAGTTTTTGAACGGCGACATGAACGGCTGGAATTTTGCCAATCAGAATCTGACCGATGCGGACTTCGGCCAATTCATGCTGTTCACTTCCGACTTGAGCGGTGCGGATATGCGGGGTGTCAAGGGAGCGTGGTGGTGGATGGGAGTAATCGCCAGGAATACAATCCGGGAAAACGGGCATATTCAGGGACTGAATCTTACGGCCGGGGATGTATTAAAGATTCGGGATTATGACGGCGGGATTGGCATTACGATTGAATCCGGAATGAATATGGCCGACAGTGCGATTTTGGATATTATTTTATCCGATGCGACTTGGGGTTCGACAATTCTTGTTGACGCGGGTATTGTGCCGGATTTGGGGGGCATTCTGAGGCTGGAATTTGCGGCCGGGATTAATCCGGCGGATTTGGTGGGAACAACGTTTGATCTGTTTGACTGGAACGGGACGCTGTTGTCCGGCGATTGTTTTGGCCAGGTGGTATCCCTGCCGGGTGTTGGGTGGGATTTGAGCAGCCTCTATACCACTGGCGAGGTAACGCTGACCGCCGTCCCGGAGCCGGCCGCCTTGTTACTGCTTGGCCTGGGTGGATTGGCCCTGCGGAACAGGAGACAGTCATGTCGAGCAGACATCTCTCAGGCACGGAGGTGTGACCAACGATAGCCTTGCTGAAATGGAGAATTACAGGTAGGTTCTGTATGGATTGCGATATAGGAGGCTGGGAGTGGATTGCTTCCGGCCTTTTTTATGCGCGGGAATGGAAATTAATTAAGTTCGGTGCTTTTCCAGTATTTGGCGCCGGTGACGGTGGCCTGAAGTGCCAGGCCGGTTTCGGTCATTGAATAGACGATAATGTCATCGTTGATGTCGCCTTCCCCGCTGAGTTCACCGCCGGTTTGGCCGGCTTTGGCTGCTGCGTCTGCATGGCCGCCGAATTCCCAGCCTTTATCAACAAAGCTTTGTAATGTGTTGCTGTCCCGGAAGATCAAGGCCTGGCGGTAATCCTTTACGCCGATCCCAAGACCAAGGCCACCCATTCCCATTTTCATATAGGTCTTGCGGCCTTCTTTATCCATGACAACTCCATATCCCCCGCCGAAGCTGGCAAAGATGACATTGACATTGGCGTTGCTGAATACGCCATAGCCAGCGGCATTGTCGAGTTGCTGTTTGGCAGAAGGTTCTTCCTCGCACAGGTGCTGAATGGTATCGGCGGCCAGATCATCGATGATTTGCTGGCGTTCGGTGAGGGTGTATTTGCTGGTGCTGGGGCCGCAGCCGCAAAACAGGATAAGACTCATTGAAACGATTAAGGCACTGATCGTGTTATTCATATTTTTGTTTCCATGATATCGCTGTGATTCTCATTTAAAATTCTTTACCCGGGGTGTTTCACACCGGTCTGGAGGTTTGAGTCCTCGAGTTAAAATATGACATATAAATCCTCGCCGGGCAAAGGATTGTACAGGATGCCCGCAGATCATGGGGATATTATGAGACTGTGGGATATTGTGTGCAGGGGTCAGACAAGATAATACGAAGATGGCGAGGAGTTCGACAGAATGGGGGGAGTGGAAAGGATATGGAATATATCTCAATACGACTGTTATCTCACGCATCAATACCAACGGCACCTCCGCCATAAACAATCCGTTTTTCGCTGTTTTCAAGCGATATACCGCTGGCATCATATTCTCCAACAGTCAAGTAACCATCAGCGGCATCATCTGCCGTAGAAAGACCGGCTATACACGGACAAACACACCCATTATGAGTGGAGTTATTATGAGCAATATAGCTTGTTGTCCACGTCCTCAAGGCTGGCCAGACAAGGTATTTGATGAAGCCGTACGATGCGGCATGTTTTCTAAAAAAGGCCGACTCCATCGGACATGAGGATGTAAAATATAAATATTTGGAGAGGACCCCCTTTGCGGTGATGCATATTTTACGGTACGGGGACCTCGGTGTGGATTTTATAGAGATGGCATTGATAGCCGTTAAATTGATCTGTAAACGCAGCATTTTTCAGTGTGAGTTGACGATCTTCACCAATCACCTCAACTTCCGTATCCGGGTAATGCGGCAGAGTAAATCGCTTATTTGTTATGTCCTGCCGCATTCCCACGGCGAAGAGATAAGTCTTTCCCTGATGGATATGCACAGCAAAGTCAACAGGGCTGCTGTTGTCAATGGAATCCATGCTTACCAATCCCTTCACTGACGGGCTGTTGATAACGGGAGCCAGTTGATGGATTTGGCTGTTGATTTGGGTAAACGCCGCCAGTCGCTTCGAATTCTCCGGCCGCAGCATGGCCCGCGGATCAAAGTTTGATATGGAGGTTTTTCCGTGAATAAAGTAAATCAGCCCCCTGGACCCATGGATAATAGACATCCAGGCCTCGGCACGCACTTGGTCCATGGTTGCCTGAATCCCGTTGGCGCTGATATCGGAGGTTTCCATGGTGTTCCATACAATATGCTTTGGAGGGGAGAATTGATAGAGCCGGTCCAGTCCCAGGGCGACCCGCCAGGCCTGACCACACGTAGCTGTATGGCTGCAATCCATCGGATAAATATCAAATGTGGTTATATCGGATCCTGCAATGTAGGCCGGGTAATCTCGGTTTGGTACGATATGCCCTCCCTGGCCAATCCACACCATCGAATCCCAGGCGATTCCCTGGCCTAATCCCAGCAGCACCGGGCGATTGGGGTCATTCTTTTTCCAGGCTGCATAGGTTTTTTGGATAACCGCTGTAGGGATAGGCTCACACCAGCCTTGCCCGTCGGGGCAGCGCTGGGCGTTGTCCGGCTCATCTGGCAGAAGGTAGCCCGCAATCAACGGGCGTCCGTCAGAAAGACGCTGGGACCGAAATTCAAGAGCGGTTTGGTTCTGTTCGGCAATAACCTGCATTCCGGCGTTCCGCAGCGTATAGAGTTGTCTGGCGGTTGGACCTTCCCATAAGCCGATATATAAGTTGATGCCTGCATTTTTCCATCGCGGGGCATCAGCAGGGTCCTGAAGCCATACGCCAAGCGGAAAATAATCCGCATCCGCTCTGGGTCCTTCGGGCCACGGGGTATAGGGACTTTGTTCTCCTGCTGCACAACACAGATGAGAAATACAGAAAAGCAAACCCCACGCCCTGATGCTGCCTGTGTATTGCATAATTTGGGACTCCCGCGATCAACCTTCGCCTGGCCGCACGCCCAGGCTGCTCAACTCCACGATGATATCCGGTATTTCGTTGAATGGCAATACATTCGAGGTTATCGAAATTATATTGTCAATCGGCTCTGGAATAAGTCAATCCCCCTCCAGAATCCAAGTCAGTCGGGCCACGTCAATCTGAATCACCATCGATCCCGACGGCGACGGCAGATGCTCAAACATCCCTTTCTCCAGCCTCTTGTATCACAGGACAAATTCCGTTTGGTCCCAGAACAGAAACCCATAATTTCGAGTTCAACAGATCGATCGTTTCTAAATTTCTTCCAGCCAATATCCGGCGAAGATGGAAAAGTCGGCCAGGTTGACTTGCCCGGATTGATCCATATCCGCTCCGCCGCAATACGCGTTGGCGGGGGAACAATTTTTCAGCCATTGGCCGGCATAATAACTCAGGTCTTCGGTGCTGACTCCATCGGGGCAGATAAAATCGCCTGCCAGGAGAGGTTCCCACTGCAGCCGCGGGTAGTTTGTTCCATCGCACATCCGCCAGGTATTGGTAAAGTCCCAGCCGGCGTTGGCGAATGTAGCCTGTGTCTGCATCTGGGCAGTGGTCTTGCCGGTGCCGCCGGCACTGGTTGACTGGCCGCTGGTCTGTGTGTCCCAGAAGCTGTTAGTAACATCTCCGGACTTAGACCCCAGCAAGCCACCTTGATATGCTGTTGCTGCGGCTGCCGTAACGAGTCCGGTCGAGTAACATTTCTGCAGAGTTGTACCTGCACCCTGAAAGCCCACCTGCCCGCCGGCGTAAGCCGTGGGTGAGGATGCATGGACCGGGCCGGTGCTGAAGCAGGATGTGATGGTGCTGGCTGTCTGTAATCCCGCCAATCCGCCCGCGTAGGCATTGGATGCCGAGGATGCCGTCACGGATGCCGTGCTGCAGGCAGACGACAGCGTATTGGAGGTCAGAAATCCCACCAGTCCTCCAGCATAGGCGGCGGCAACGGTGGAAGTGGCTGAAATCGTCCCTTCGCTGCTGCAGCGGGTTATTGTGCCTGAACTTCGCCCAACCAGTCCCCCGACATAAGTCGAAGTAGAAGAAGCAACAACCATCCCAGTACTATAACAATCCGTTATGGTGCCAGCTTCCTGCCAGGCTGTCAACCCGCCGGCATAGGAACCCCCTGTATAGAGAAAGACATTTTCAATGCCTAAATTTATGATTGTGGCATTCTGGGTGTAGCCAAACAAGCCGATATACATTACAACGGTATATGTGGAATACGTCAGATTGCGAATGACATGTCCATTGCCGTCAAATGTGCCGGTAAATTTCGTGGAGGCGTTGCCAATGATGTTATATTGTGTGCCGGTATAAGCAGACATGTCGATGTCAGCCATCAGTTTGAAATGCTTGCTCCAGTCCGATTTATTGAGGCCGATTTGATTCATGTGCTCGGCGGTATAAATCAGATAGGGGGCGGTTGAAGTGCCCTGGCCTCCGCCGTATTTGGTTGACGCTGTGGTATTGCCGAAATTATATTCTAAATAAAGCGTGTTCGGTTCTGTCGAAAGCGTATATTGGTAATTCCATGCTGAACCCGGCCACGTCTGTGTCCAGCCGTCTTTGTTTATTTCGCGGACACGATAGGTGGCGGGGGAGGGCATATTTTCAAACAGATAATAGCCGTTGGGGTCCGTGACGGTATTGGGTTCGGAGGGCTGGCATATGCCATCGCTATTGGTATCCAGATACAGTTCCCACCCCGACATCGTTGGTTCGCCTGCATCCTGGAAGCCATCACCGTCACGGTCATCAAACTTGCAGCCTGAAATATCGCAGGTAATGGCGTCAATCGACGGGCCGGTATACACTTTCATGTAAAGTCCCGCCCAGGGTGTTCCATTGAACCAGAAGGGGTACCATCCCCAGCCGTATATCCAGTCCTCGTAATATTCCCACAGTTCATTTTCGTTTCCCGCACCGCCCGAGGCCAGGACCAGTTTTGTGGTACTGCTGGTACATGTAATTGAGTACCCGAAATACCCGTTTGGCAGTGTGAACCGATCCGCTTCCGGCAGCACGTATTCATGGTAGCGAGATACTCCTCCGGTTGCAGGGAGATTGTTGATTGTAATCTGTTTGAGCGGGTATCCGACATCAAAATTGTTGATGTCAATATACTGATAGAATTGCACAATCACCGAGGTGGTCGAGGCGGAAGAATAGCCGAAGGTGAATTTGCTGACGAATCCGCCGGCAGTGGTGCCGTAATCAAAAATTTCATAATATGAACCCGGCGCAAAGCTGTTGTTCGGTGTGGCATTATTATAAATCAGGGTGTCTGCGGAGATATTCGGGGCGAGGGTCAGACAAAAAAGACTGATGACTGTGACAAGCAACTTTTGGGGGTACATGGATGCTCCTTTCTTCGTATGCCATTTAATCTGGCGGTTCTGTTTCAGACTATAATACAATCCGGACCAACCGTTTTAAAAACACAAAAACCACCTCCTGTAGTTTTTCCTTGCAGTTCAGTGAGATTTGATTCCTATCTTTATCTTCCCACCTCCTGAGTCCTATAAAAAATACATTATAAATCCTCCAGGGCAAGCATTCAATGGGTAAAAATACCTATTTTTGGGGTTTTATTGTTTTCATTTATTTGCAATAACGACGGTTTGGATGTCAATAAGGAGGATTTTGGGCAGGTTCTTGATTGGTGGTGGGGGATTTGATAGAATTGGGGCCGGTTCAGGAAAGAATTTTGAATTAACCGGGAAAAGGCCTGTCGCCATGAAGCATACGCTGGACAAGAATCGCAGTTTTTTGAAATGGCTATCTCGTTAATTATTCACTGGGTGTCTGTTTGTATAGTTTGAAATAGTGCAAGGAGAATATTATGTCAATCGCTAACGCAGAGCAGAGAGGCGACAGGGTTTATGTTTATGATAAGTATGGACATGAACTTTCGACTATTCCGGCAGGCAATCAGCCCGGAGATGGATTGAAGGGATTTACCTCATCCACGGTCACGATTCAGATTGGCTCCCGGCTGTGCACCTACGACGCAGGGGGAAATCTGATTGGTTCCACATCCGCCAAATAGCCGATAACAGATCGTATTTCATCGCTTACAAGAAAGAAGAGTTTTCTTGACGGAGTTGGTCTGAATTTGGTATGATATCGGGACATGCCGCAGATAAGCTGCTGTGGAGTGATGGATAACTATACCCAACGGGTATAGAAGCAGATTAAAAATCAAAGAGCAAAAATCAAAATTATGGAACCCGCCGGAGGCGGAGGCTGAATTAGTCTCAAGCACGGAGGCTTGAGCTACAATGGCTGCGCCGAACCGGAGAATTCCAAGTGGGATCAGTATATCTATTCTTTCAGGAGGGTATTCAAATGATATTTGCCAGAATTTTATTTTACGTTAGTGTTGTTTGTGGGGTTTGCGGTCCCGTCTCGGCTGGAATTTATTCCATCGATCCCAGAGCCGCTTTTTTGAGAACGAATCAGGACTCCCCTGTGAATGCGACGGCATTTCTTCTGGCGGACTTGTCGCTTTTTCCGGGCGATTTCATCCGGCTGCAGCAGCTCGGAGATTTTAAGGCAGGGACAATCTATAATGATGTCAGCAAAGGCATGGTGGCGATTTTCAGCAGCAGTAATGTCCTTTTGTCTTCCGACCAACTCAATCGGGTTCCGGGTGCCATTGATGCCGGCATTGACTATAATTCCGGGACGACGTACTTTGGAAGTTTGGACACGAACATCGCGGAAGATTTTGCGGTTAACGATACCTCTGTACAAATTCCGCAAGGGGCGGTTTACCTGTTTATTGGGGCAGCCGACAGCCTTTATTATGATAATTCCGACCCGGATAGTGATTATGCTGTCAGCATCACACGCTGCACGTGTCCGGCCGGAGACCTTGATTCTGATTGTACTGTGAATTTGTCCGATTTTGGTATTTTGGCTTCGCAATGGCTGGGCATTCCGGGAGATATATCCGCCGACATTTATCCTCAGCCGGGAGGGGATGGTTTTGTGGATATTTTGGACCTGCTGGTCCTGGCTGAAAATTGGCTTGTGCCTATGCAATGTGAATAATCCTGATTTTATACGGCAAAGCAGGGGGTAGAAAAGCCTGAAGAAGATTTGGAGAGATTCTTGATTGCTTAGGGGGGATTTGATAGAATTCAGGCTGTTAAAGGAATCGCTTTGGAATAGGAATTGTGTCGCCCCGCTGGGGCTTGAGGTATAGAATCGTTTTTCCGGGCGTTTCCAGGCCCGGCTATTTTAGAATACCCCTCCGGGGTTCCAACGATACATTGTTTAATACGAATCAGGATTTAACAAGAAGAGGCTTGCTGCCATGAAGCATTCACTGGACCAAGATCGCAGTTTTTTGAAATGGCATAACCGACGCGGTATTGCCCATGTCATCTCGCGTGATTACCGATGGTTCAAGGAGCAGTATCTGCCCGCGATTGAGCGGCTGGAGCGGGCGGGTATGAAGAAAGACCGATTGCTGCTGGGCTGGTGCTACTATATGATTGGCGATGTTCATGATTTTAATCAATGTCCAAAGGCGGCGATCAAGGCCTACCGGAAAAGTTATGAAGTGTATCCGAATGGTGAAGCATTGCGTGAAATGGGAAATATGTATGAGAGAATGGGTTACTATAAAAAGGCAAAATCACTTCTGAAAAAAGCACTTCAGATAGATGCAAAAGATGAATTAGCAATTATGTATTATAACGATATAGATACGAGTGGGACTTCTTTATTTAGCAAAAACGACCAAAACTGGCAGGCCAGAGAACTGCTTGCTCAAGATAACCCGGCGGGTGCACTGAAGCTGCTGGATAAAAAACGCTCCGTGCAGGCCATGCAGATTAAGGCCTGTGCTTATGGGATCTTGAATGATACTGAGGCTGCTTTGGAGCAATGGCGAAGGATCGCTGGCGGCAAAGAGAAGATTGAAGTTGCTTATGCGGATTGGTTCTTTATGACGGATGCGGTCTGGAATCATGCTAAATTTTGGGAGAAAATAGCAATATGTGCGAGGCAGAACCGTTTTGCATATGGTATTTGGTATATGTTTGATAGTCTTTATGACACAGGTGTAATATTTCCAGCTAAACAAAGAAGAAACAGCAAAGCGGACCTGATGCGGTGTAATGAATGCAATTATCTGGAAGCACAATATCATATTGCCCGGATTCGGCGGGATGTGAAACTGGCAGGTCGATTGGCAAAGCAGTATCCCAAATGGAAAGAAATCAAAGCACTATATAGAAAATTGTCTTCATAATTTGCCGGATGTTATTACGGTTAGGAAAGAAATATATGAGAATTCTACGAGTTGGTTTGGTGGTGATGCTGTTGGGTGTGGCGGTTGGGTCGGCAATGGGGGACGAGTCTGCTGTAAATGGGTCGGCGAGGGGGACGGGGGAGCTGGCTGCCAGGAAGCTCTTTCCGCAGATTACGGATGGGATTACCAACGCTGACGGGCGGCTGGTGATGAACTGCCGGATTGCCGCGGATGGCCTGACGGTGACGGATGGAGTGTGGGAGACTTACACTCCGCCGGCGGGCAAGGGGAAACGCTGGAGCTTCAATCAGACGCCGTATACCAGCGAGCCGCTGGTCAACTATCGATTTGACGAGGCGTTTTCGGGGTTGCAGGTCACGATTAACGTTGAGATGTTCAATTTGGCAAAGCCCTGGGAGGTGTCAGAAAGCTATCAGGAGATTTTGCAGCTTGGCGGCAAAGTCAGGGCGGAATTGCCTGCGTGGTTTGGTGTGCCGCAGGATCGGCTTGCGTACGATTTTGATGAGGGGACGTGGTTCCCGTCGGGGTGGAGTGTGCCGAAGGGGAAATTTGCCTGCTGGGAAGGGGCAGCCAAGTATAAGCAGAAAGACCGCAGCGGCAGACACCCCATGCTGGATTTTGGCTTTACGCACGTTGCGGAGAATACCGTCTCGGCGGGCGGGCATGTTCCGGATAAACAGCATCAGTGCCGGGTGTTTGGGGATGCCGAGTGGCTGGATATGTCTCGAGGCGGCGACCAGAGTCTCTGGCATAATGACGGGTGGAAGAGCCGGGGGGGCCGGATGGAGATTGTGATTCCGGATTTTGAAAATGCCGACCACTGGAAATGGAATCAGCAGCAGTTCGATGCGTTTCGTGAGCTGGTGACCGATTTTAAGCGGGAACGGCCGGATTGTTTGCTGGGGTGCTGGGGGGTTGGGGTGACGAATCATTCGCTGCGGATTTTTGACCATTTTGATGTAGATGGCCGGCCGACGGGGGTGGTTAATCTTGCCGCGGCGGAACAATGGGCGGCAAGATACGATAAGCCCGAGGCACAGTTGAACCGGATTTTTGATTACTGCGGCCTGAACTTCGGCAATCCGAGTGTCTATTGGCTCAATGGCGGCAATCCGGCTCATTTATATGCTGTGATGCAGGAATGGGAAATGGGCAAGCTGGCCCGGCCCGACATCCCCAATGTGATTTCGACGTGGATTCAGACGGAGTTTGTGGATGGGTATCCGCTGTCCACGTATCGATTCAAGGGGGCGGATGGGACGTACCAGACGCGGGGCATCAAGCATCAGGCGCCGCCTTCGCTGGTGTATGCGTTTTCGTTGTTTGCTCACTGCCGGATGGATGGGGCGTACTGCTGGGAGACGGGGACGATTTATTCGGAGGATGTTGCCGATGCGGGGGAATTGGGAGACGGCGGCATGCAGAAGCCGGTGCGGCGGACGTTTAACGGGGTTGACAAGGACATTTACTATTACATCAAATACTTCGGGTTCTATAACTATCACGTTCTGGGGATGTGGCAGGCCAGCCAGAATAAGGACATTATCGAGGCGAAAACTGAGTGGTTTATGCCGGAGCTGTTCACCTCGCAGGGCAAGACGTGGCGGGTGGATCAGCAGCGGTATCCGAGCTTTTGCAATTATTATAAGGAGCCGCTGGTCCGGGCGAAGTTCAGTGCCGACCGGGGCGAGCTGCTGGTCGTTGCGTGTAATCCATACAATCGCGGGGTGCAGACGGTCTGTGTCCGTGAGCCGGGGTCCCAGCGGGAGGTGAGCTTTGAGCTGATTGGGGATTATCCGGTTATCAAGCGGTTTGAGTTGGGGCCCAAACCGTCATCGAAGTAAACCCAACGCGTATAGACGCAGATTATACCCAACGGGTATGATTATTCCGCGAGCAAAAGAAGCACGTGGTTGAAGCTGCTGTACTTAGCCGCGCCGAACCGGAAAATTTCAAGTGGGATCAGATTAAAAATCAAAGAGAAAAAATCAAAATTATGGAAACCGCCGGAGGCGGAGGCTGAATTAGTCTCAAGCACGGAGGCTTGAGCCACAATGGCCGTGACGAACCGGAAATTTTCAAGTAGGATCAGTATAAAAAAGGCCAATCCGTGTATAACAGCCGAAGCGGTGCTTTCGGACTTAATCATTGATTTCGGTTTTAATGACCTGACTGCTGCATCCGATGGAATGCCGGCCGGATTCACTTTTGACAATGAAAAATATGACCGTGTCTTCCGCCTCAAAGGGGCTGTTGACCTGTTCACGTTTGGCGTCGTCGAAGAATTCCTTTTCCACGGTTTCATCGAAACAATAGGTCTTATCCAGCAGGGTGGATGGATATTCTTTAATCAGTTCCTGGAGTTTCTTTTTGGAGATGGGGAGGCCTTCGGTCAGGGGAAGGATTTGGCCAAACTGGTCCTCTTTGAGCCAGTAATCCCGGCTGCTGTCAAGGACGTGGGTATAAATGCTGCCTTTGCTGGTGTAGTATTTGATGTGCATGGCCGGCAGTTCCGCTTAACAGGCCTGCCTGCAGGACTCTACAGACAACAAAGAACTTGAAATCAGGATAATCAATGTATAGAGATTTGTTTTAGCCATTTTTAATCCTTCTGATTTAGCCACATTTCAGACAAAACCGGCACGCTTGTATATAAATGAAAAAGACATAAAATTACTTCAAATAGAAGATGTTTATATTATATCTCTATCAAAACCGAAATTCAATCCCGGGAAATACCGATTTTCTATGGGAAAGCATGGGGGCCGGAAAAAGGGTTCGAGAGTTTGTGTATTTGGCGGTTGGCAGTTTTTTCTGGAATCCGGCCAGGGCAGGGGGTAAGCTCTTATGCAATTCGACTTGTTAATTGCGATTTGTCAAGGCCATGAAATCGATTTACCGTCATAAGCTATCCGGCGATCTGTTCGCCATTGAGACCGACCCGCAGGGAAATATCCTCTCTACGGCCGGACCTCTGATGTTTAAGGATATCGATCCTGATAAAATCGACTATGATAATTATTTCAGCAGCGAGATCAAACTGAAGCAAGATGAATTTGAGCTTCTGTCGAGGGTGGAGTATGAGGAGCTGCTGAGGCGATGCGGTTTTGGAAGGCAGGTTATTCAAAAATATTTATTTTGAGGAGATGGCTTTTCCGATGAGAGACACTGCGAGTAATCCATACAAATTCTATTTCCTGATTTCCTTAATCCTGTTCGTACCCATTGGTATCACCCTGTGGTATTCTACAGATATTCACCCTCTCTGGATTTACCTGGTCACCCTGAGCCTGATTACCTTTTTATTTTATGGATACGATAAATATCAGGCGATCGGCCATAAGTCCCGAATCCCGGAAGCCGTGCTCCATCTTCTTGTCCTGGCAGGCGGTACAGCGGGGGCGTTTGCAGGACAGCTTGTGTTCCGGCACAAAACAAAGAAATTGAGTTTCAGAATGCTTTTTATTATCATTGCAGTCCTCCAGGCCGGATTGGTTCTGTGGTGGTTTCTGAGAACGCAGACATAAGATGCATTATGCCAGGATTCAATGTATCAATTCGTTCTTCTCCGCCGATTTTGGGTCCGATGGATGCATCCTAAGCGCTGCAGAGCAGGCGGAGAAAGCAGCGTTTCAATATTTCGTTCATTAATCAGAAGTCGTTTTATTATAAGGACTTGTCATGAAGGATAAAATTATTATATCGCTTTCCAGGTCCCAGCGGGACTTGCTCCTGAAATATGAATCTGATTTTTTCGATCACGATCTGTTTCGGCTGATTTCCATTGCCATTCGAAATGGCAAGAAATATGACATTTATCTGGATGAAGATCAACTGGATAAGCTGCTGGGTCAGATATCAGAGCTCAGTAATAATGAAGAGAATGAAAAATGGCAGAACTCACTGGATAATTTGTGTGACTATTTAGAGGAAATAAATGATGAGCATGAGGACGAGAAAAACTATTCGGCGTATTCTCAGAATACAGGTTCGGTTTATGTCCTGAAAGTGGCACTGGAAGAGAATGCAAAGATATGGCGAAACATTGCTATCCGGGGAGGCCAGACCCTGCATGACCTGCATGATATTATTTTTGATGCCTTTGACCGGGACGATGAGCACCTGTATTCATTTTATATTCCTGATCGGCCGTTTAAAAAACGCCCTTTACGGATTCATGATGTATCGGTTGAGTATACCCATCCATTTAATTTTGATGAGTGCGGATATGGGAATGTCCAGCTTTTCAATGCATCGGAGACGCCTATTCAGTCGCTTGATCTGAAAGAAGGGCAGCAGTTTTATTATTTATTTGATTTCGGGGATAGCTGGTGGCATACCATCACGGTTGAAAGCACCGCAGGTCAGGCTGATGGTGAAAAATACCCCCGGATTCTTGAGCGGAAAGGCAAGTCTCCCGAGCAGTATGAGTATCCTGACGAAGATGATGAGAACTAGGTGGCAGCGAACCATGGGAGCAATGTCATCACTTTACGGGGGGCATGGAATAACTTATGATGTGGGGCCTACACCCATTCTTCATCTCAGTCTGCGGCCGGATGTGTCACTGACGGAGGACGAAAAACGCTGTTTTGAACAGAACAAGAAAATCCTCTTAAGCGATCCCTATTTCTGTACCTGGTCGGAGAAACAGATTGCTGAGTATTTACTGGGCCGTTTGGATACGCTGGCTCGTTATTTTCAGTTCTGGTACCGCAGTTCACGGATCACCTTCAGTAAAGAGATCTGGGGGAGCTGTTCCTGGGATGATGATATTCTGATTAACTTCAACATTGCCCTTGCGCCGTTTCGACTTCGGGAATATCTTTTTGTTCATGAACTGGTGCATACTCAAATCAAAGATCATGGCGACGAATTCTGGCGGCTTTTAGATGTCTGTGCTCATGGAAAAGCAAAGGCTCTGGATAATGAATTGCAGCGGTATGGTATGAGACTGGCGATTTAGTAAAGAAAAACAGATTGCTTAAGGTCTTGTCGAATGACACCGCATGGGTTATAATTCATGTCATGTAATACGCTCGGACTGTCGAATATAGAGATAATGAGTCTTTTATAGTCATAAGATAAGTTTTAGTCGTAGGGGGGCAATCCGAAATGCGATTGGAAGCAAAGATTCATTGCATGATATAAAACAAATCCAATGTCATAATAAATATTATAGAGGAACAGATGAAAGTGGAATTTGACGGATATCCTGATGATTTGATTCCAAAATGCAAGGCATGTGAGTATTGCGTTTTTGAAGATATTCTTTCGCCGGAACAAAGAAAAAAGAAAGTTCTCGACTCCAAGATTCCTGAAAACCATGTTTCCAGGATGACGATTGAACAACTCTGCGGAAGAAACTATGATGAAGTCTGCCCGATGAAATATGCGGCAATGCGAGCTTGTTGTGATGATCGTACCGCGATGCAGATGGGGGTTGTCAAGATTTTTATCTGGGATCTGGGGAAAGCCCATAAACGCAAGGTTGATTTTAACCAGGCCCTCTTAAACTGGACCCGATCCCAGCAACTGGGACGAGGCTTCGAAGAAAGTTATGCAAAACGGTATGAAGAGGTATGGAATATGGGGATCCGAATCATATACCATAGCGGGGCGATCCGGAAGAAACAGATATTCACGGCCGACCATATCTATGAAATGGTGATGGCCAAGCCGCAAACCTATGAGAATACGTTGATACTTTTGGATATTTTGGTCAAAGAACACAGAGAAAGAGATGCGATTTGATCTGTCTGGGCCGCAAGCTGAACAACGGGATGGCACTGCCTGGCAGGACGATGGTACTTTGTCCACAACAGAATAGCAAACCTGCTATAACGTGATATGCGTAATACAGCCGATGCCCGTCGTGGAATTTGCGGTTATTTTAGAAATACTGCTTACCTCAAGGCTTTTCTGGTCATGCCATAAGCCCGTCCCCGAGGAAATTAATACGTATGGATGGTTTATTCATGCGGTACCAGATAAAAATTTTCATTCTCTAAAATACAAAACGCACCCTGGCAGCGAAATAGGGATAACGATTAATCCCCACCTCAGAAAAATGCTTAATTTCGACATTTTGGAAGCTCAAGGGTGTGGTTAAATGGAAATGTCAGATAAATTATATAAAACCCTGATATTCTGTGGTATAATTTGCGATGGTCTGTGAAAAGGGAAAGGGAATTATATCAGGAGATAATAAAATGACAAAGCATATCCGCAAGTTAGGCTTTACTCTGATTGAACTGCTGGTCGTGATTGCGATTATTGCCCTGTTATTAAGTGTTATCATACCTGCACTGGGGAAAGCAAAGATATATGCCCAAAAGGTGATGTGTTCCAGTAATCTGAAACAACAATGTTTGGGGACGATTCTGTACTCAGAGGAAAATGATTCTTATGTTCCCACGTGTGGTCAGGGGCCTTGGTTGTGGGACATCAGTATTTTTGCCACTAACGAATTGGCTCGATATGCAGGCTTTGATGACAATGAAGTCTTTTTCTGCCCGACCAACAAGATAAAGAAGGCAACCGATGCCAGATTCTGGCAATTCAGTTGGCTTGTGTCAGGAGGGGGGACATACCCTCAGGAAGTTCCGCTCAGAGATGAAAGTGGACTGACGATTACACAGCAGAAAACTTACTACCGGGTTCCTCCGAGACTTTACTTGTTTGATAAATATGACAGTGACGGAAAGTCAATCTTAGGCAAATACCTTGAGACCGGAGAAGAAGCCAATTGGATTCGTAAACTATCGAATGTACGCGCTTCGGGGTCTAAGACCATGGCGATGGATTGTGTTATCAGTAATAATAATGATTGGAAGTTTTTTGGGATCACATCCGGAGGAATAGGGGCCCTGAGCGGAGGTATTTTGACAGATGATTCCAACCATAAGTCTAGCAAAACGATAGGGACGGGCTTGGCTCAGGGACCGAAACCGGATGGCGGCAATATCGGATTTGCCGATGGGCATGTTAACTGGAGACCGTTTGATGAGATGAAACACCGCTATACGGTAGGCCAGTGGTTCTGGTGGTGACACACAAATCTCCTGATAAAATCAGCACTCAGTCCCCACTCAAAAGTGGAAGCTCAAAGACGCTGTGGTGACGCAGAGATGTATTAAGTGGAGCACTTATATTTGAATAAAATGCCTAAATTTGTGATTCAGGCCATTGAGGAACTAAAAAGGGTGGATGGAAAAAGCAGTCCTTTTCTGTTCATGTGCAAAGACCAGTGGGAAAGAGCCTTAGAACGATGGCATTATTTTCAGGAACAGGGGATTGTTGAGCAGTGGAATAGTAAAGAACTGGCAGGGTCAGCCCGCAGGGATTTTCAATCCTATTGCAGGCTGGCCGGAATCAATACCCATAAAAACTTAATCTCCATTCCCTCAGAAAGGGATATGGTTCCAATATGGCGTAATGATATTTCTCACTGAAGGTGTATTGCTTGGCAAATTTAGGGTAGTATTTGGGCTGATTCATAGGCTCCGATATCGGCAGCGGATCCCTGGGGTATTAGGGTTCCTTCGAAATCGGTTTGCAGCCCTGCATTCTCTCCCGCGTCAATGCAGGGGGACTGGGGGTTCAGGTGGAAATCAGGTTTGGTGATGTCCATGAGCCGGGGATCTTTGGCTATCGAATGCAATTCTTTCTTAAGGACGTTTTGATATGACGCAAACTGATTCATGGCAAAATTCTGAGATTGCAGGAGAATCATCGTGCCGGTACTCTGATACCAGCAGTTGTAATCCATG
>JBDKVE010000263.1:0-3762 GCA_039679345.1 Anaerohalosphaeraceae bacterium | reverse complement strand
ATAAACTCCTCAACCTGAGCCTGCTGGCGAAGGGTATCATTCTGGGCGTCTTTGAACACCACTGAAATTTCGGGATGCTGGTCGGCGGCCATTTTAATATCGGCATTCATCTGAACACGCCACGGCTCGCCGAGGTTGCACTGGCTCATACCGATGGTCCATTTTTTGGCCTCGTTTTTAACTTCGGTTCCGGGAGCGGCCTGGGGGGTTGTTTTTTTACAGCCGGCAAAACAGATTACCCCACAGAGAACAGCAAGCACGAAATTCTTTTTCATGGCAACTTCCCTTTCTGATGTCCACCTTTTATTTTTTGGTTTTTTGCAGCAGTACCGCCGCAATAATAATCGCCCCGGTCAGCATAAGCCGTTTGTCTTCACCGATGGCGTTAATACTCAGAATTTTTTCAAGATAGCCGATTGTCAACACCCCGATCAGCGTCAGCCACATACTGCCCCGGCCACCCTGCAGGCTGGTGCCGCCAATAACCACCATTGCAATCGCCGACAACTCATACGAGATACCCGCCTCCGGGTCGCCCTGAAGTTCCTGGGCTGCCTGACAGATGCCCGCCACCCCGCAGAATAATCCGCTCAGTCCATAGGCCAGCAGCTTGCTTTTCATAATCGGCACCCCAGAAAGGCGGGCCGCTTCTTCATTGCCCCCAATGGCATACAGATACCGGCCATAACGAAGTTTGGTCAGGATAATATATGAAATGACAATACAAACCAGGAAAATCACCGTAACGACGGTAATGTTGTCTCCGAGCAGTTTGGAATTGATAAAATTGAATACGCCGGGGACCTCGACATATTGATAAGTCCCGTCGGCCTGCTGGACGGCTGTGGAGATTTTCTGTCCGCCGGAGACCCACTTGGCCAGCCCGCGTGCAAAAACCATCATCGCCAGCGTGGAAATAAACGGCTGTATCTTGAAGCGTGCAATGATCGCCCCGGACATAATACCGCATAGGGAACTGACAACAAGACAGAGAAGGATTGATAAAATTACGGCAGTCTGGTAATGAATGGTGAACAGCGAAAAGCACACCGCCGTCAGCGCCAGAATACTTCCAACCGACAGGTCAATCCCTCCTGAAATAATCACCAGTGTCATGCCGCAGGCCAGAATGCCATACACAGATACCGCACGAAGCATATCCCGGTGTGTTCCCCATTTAAAGAACGCCCCATCCGCGTTAAAGACAAGGCCGAGGACAAACACAATAATTAATGCCGCCAACACGCGGGTTGTCGGGCTTGCAAGCCAGTGCTCACCGGCTTTCAATGAATTCGAAGTTTTTTTCATCTGCTTTCCTTTAAAATCAATGATGAGACGGCCCCTGTTTGCCCGATTCATCTGTATTTCCCATTGCCGCTCGAAGAATCTTTTCCTGAGTGGCGTCATCAGTGGAAAATTCAGCGGTGATTTTGCCGCGATGCATCACAATAATCCGGTCGCTCATCGCCAGCAATTCCGGCATTTCAGAGCTGATCAGCATAATGGCCAGCCCCTGAGCCGTCCACTGGTTCATTAATTCATAGATTTCATGTTTGGCCCCGACATCCACCCCTCGGGTCGGCTCATCGAGCAGCAAAATTGCAGGGTTAGTGTCAACCCATTTGGCAATCGCCACCTTCTGCTGATTCCCGCCGGACAAGGCATCAACCGGCATCATCAATGAGGCCGCCTTCAGATGAACCGCCTGCCCCATCTGCTGGGCAGAGGCATATTCATAAGCAGGCCGCAGCCAGCCGAACGGTGCATATTTTTTAAGAGCCGCCAGCGTCGTATTTTCTACGATATTCATCCCGAGGATCAGCCCGGTTGCCTTTCGGTCGTTTGTTAGCAATGCCAATCCCGCCTTGATACCGTCGGCCGGGCCTGTAGGATAATAAGCGTTATCCTGCAGGGTAACGCTCCCGCTTACCCCTGAGCCATACGCCCCAAAAAGCCCGTTGAGTAATTCACTATTACCCGACCCGCCAAGGCCGGCCACTCCAAGAATCTCCCCTGCCCGCAATTCAAACGATACTTTATCCACAACCGGGAAGGGTTTCCCGGCCTGATCCGGTACGCTGAAATCCTGAACCTTCAAAACCATCTGCCTGGGATTGGCCTGATGCCTCGGAAACTGACTGCTCAGCTCTCTGCCAACCATCCATTTAATCAGCTCGGATTGGCCAAGCTGGGCCGCCGGGGCGGTCCCGATATACCGGCCGTCCCGCAGCACTGTAATCCGGTCGGCAATCCGGTAAATTTCCTCCATTTTATGTGTAATATAGACAATCCCACGTCCTTCTTTTTTCAGCTTATCGATAATCGCAAACAGCCGCTGGACTTCCACATCCGTCAGGGCGCTGGTCGGTTCATCCATGACGATGATTTTACTCTCAAAAGTAAGGGCCTTACAAATTTCGATCATTTGCTGAATGCCCAGAGAATAATCCCCGACCTTTTTGGAAATGGCAATATCCAGACCGACGCCGGCCAGCAGCGACTGAGCCTTTTGCTGCATTTGTTTTTTGGTCAGCCAGGGTCCTTTAGTTAGTTCCCGTCCCAGAAAGATATTCTCATCCACCGTCATCGTCGGGACCAGTGACAGTTCCTGATGGATAATGGCAATCCCCGCCGAGGCGGCATCGTGAATGGAATTGAACCGCACAGGGGTACCATTCAGTTCAATCTGTCCCGTATAGCTGGTATAAACACCCGCCAGAATCTTCATCAGCGTGCTTTTGCCGGCTCCGTTTTCCCCGGCCAGAATATGTACCTCGCCCGCACGGAGTTCAAACCGTACGTCGTCCAGTACCGGCGTTGAGGTAAATCGCTTGCCGATTCCGCTCATCAAGAGCAAGGGCTTGTCGTTGTTGGCATTAGGCAGAGTCATAAATCAGGCTTTTTCCGGTATCCATCCGTAATCGATATAGTCATGTTCAAAGGTGCCGTCCTCATAGAGGTCAAACACGCCATACCCTGCGGGACATTGATGATACGCCCCCTGCCACCAGGCACCACAAACGGCACCATCACAAATATAGGTCACTCCGTTAAGCTCTATTCGCTCAACCAGGTGTAAATGCCCGCTGATGCAGAGTTTGACATTTTTATGCTGATGAAACAATTCAACCAGTTTACGAGTATCCAGATGGACCCATTGATGCGGGATGACCCATTGACCGCTTTGCTCATTTTCACCATCCAAAACCGCGACCGCTGAAATAATCGGAATATGGCTGATGATACAAACATGCTGATTGGAATGGTCGGTCAGTTCCTTCGTCAGCCAGACGTACTGCTCCTCATCAAGCTTGGCCGTATAAACATCTTCTGAAAAATGGGTACTATCCAGGATCACGATACGCCACGGCCCCCGGTCAAAGGCGTAATAGCGATTCGGGAGGCTAAACTCATGCACCGGCCTTTTTTTGCCCCATAAGGGTTCTTCACCAGTGGTTTTCCCGCTTTTTTTATCCCAGCCCCAGACATCGTGGTTGCCAATGCAGAATTTCACCGGCAGCTTACATTCTTTCTCAAATACTTCTTTTACCAGAGAATACTGAACATTGGCCCAGTTATCATCCGCCCCCATGACACACATCACATGATCCCCCCCCGTTATCACCATGTCGGGTTTGTCGAGCAGAGATTGAACATGTCGCAGAGCCGCAGCCAGCCCTTCGGGGGCTTTTCGTTTGGGTTCGACATGAAGGTCAGTCATGTGTGCCAATCGAACCGTTCTTTTTACGCTTTATTTACGCC
>JBDKVE010000262.1:0-15310 GCA_039679345.1 Anaerohalosphaeraceae bacterium | reverse complement strand
CCGGCATTACGCATATCCAGCGGTTGCGTGTTTTTCTTGTAAATCCAGACTTCCTTGACGGTCTTGAGCAGCTCTTCCGGGTCGCCTTCGGACAGTTCCATCCGCGCCTCCAGAATCACCCGCGCCGTAATATTCACATGCCGGTAATCAAACACCAGTTCCGGCTTGATCTTCTCGAACACATTGCCTTCCAGGTCCATCACCAGCACGCTCTCCACACACGTCCCGATATCACCAAACCGCCCGCCAGCATTCATTTTTACTGCGCCGCCGATGGTCCCCGGAATCCCCGCCAGTGCCTCCAGCCCGCCCAGCCCCCGTTTGACCGCGTCCTGAAGCACCCGCTGCAGGTCCGCCGCGCCCCCGGCCATCAGGTTCATCCCGTCAAAGCGGTATTGATTAAAGCCATCCCCGCAGAGCCGAATCACCGCCCCGCCAACGCCCTCATCGCTGATCAGCAGATTCGACCCATTGCCCAGAATATGCACGGGCAGACTGTTCTCGTGGCACCGCTTCAGCACGGTCTGGAGCTGTTCGGCCGTCGTCGGGCTGACCAGCCAGTCCGCTTTCCCGCCCAGCCGATACCACGTATAATCTGCCAGGGGGCAGTCTTTCTTAATTATGTTGTCCAAGCCAGCAAAGATACTCATCTGCAACCTTCCATATTGTGCCCGCACCCATCGTCACGACCAGGTCGCCGGGCTGTACATTCTCTTTCAAGTGGTCAAGAATACCGCCAAAGTCGTTCAGAAACAAGGCCTGACTGCCGGTCTTCTGAATCCGCTGGACCAGCGTCTCGGCATTGACCTTGCTCTTGCTCTCGGCGGTGTCCCGGACAAAGTAAATCTCCGGGACTATCGTAATGTCTGCCAGCTTAAAGCTTTCCGCGAAATCATCAAGTAAAAAACGGGTTCGGCTGTACTGATGCGGTTGAAAAACACACCACAGCCGCTTGGGCTGGTACCGCTGACGAATCCCCGCCAGTGACGCCCGTACCTCGGTGGGGTGGTGGGCGTAGTCGTCCATCACGGTAATATCCCGCACCTTGCCCTTGAACATCAGCCTCCGGTCCGTGCCCGTAAACCCCGGCAAAAGCTCACAGATACGTTGCGGCGGCAGCCCCGCCTCCGCCAGAATCGCCGTCACCGCAAGGGCGTTTTCCACATTGTGCAGCCCCGGCAGCGCGATATGTGTCCTGCCGAACAGCTTGCCGTTATAATAGATATCAAAATGATAAAGTCCATCCACCAGGTCGGGATTAATCGCCGTATATTGGCACCCCAGGTCGAGCCCATACGTCACAACCTTGGCATTCAGTCCGCCCCGACGCAGCACCCGGGCCACATTCCGGTCCCGCCCGTTGGCCACCAGCACCCCGCTGGGCCTGATATTCCGTGAAAAGTCCGCGAACGCATCCACAATCTCGTCTTCATCCCGGTAATAATCCAGATGATCCGCCTCGATATTCAGCATACAGGCGATCTGCGGGTGCAGATTCAGGAAGCTGCGGTCATATTCGCACGCCTCGGCCACAAACCAGTTGCTCGCCCCGACCCCGCTGGACCCCCCAAGCTGGGGGATATCCGCTCCGATGATAAAGCTCGGATTCAGACCCGCTTTTTCCAGAATATAGGCCGTCCAGGCACTCGTCGTGCTCTTGCCGTGGGTGCCGCAGACGGCAATCCCGCTGAACTGGTCGAAGACCTTGCCGAGCATTTCGGCATATTTGTATATTTTTTTACCTTTTTCTCCCGCCCGCGTCAGTTCCGGGTTGGTAGCGGGGATAGCAGCACTGATAATGACGGCGTCGGCGTCGCTGGGGACATTGTCGGCCTTGTGACCGACTGAAATAGTGATGCCTTTGCCCGCCAATTCCTGCATCAGCGTGCTGTCGGACATGTCCGAGCCGCTGACCGTGGCACCGTGGCGGATTAACAGCTTTGCTAAGCCGCTGGTGCCGATGCCGCCAATACCGATAAAATGATATTTCTTATCCAATACGGATTCCATTACGTCCTCATAACGACAAAATGCCCATCCCGGCCGGTCTTGCTCACCCAACCCGGCCGGCCAAAGGGCCATTATTTGATTTCCAATACTAAAAGTCGGTTATTTCCACCCCAAAACTGTAATTTTACGTGGTCAGGTTTATACAACAGCAGCCCCCAGCGCAAGCAACGGGATTTTATTCCCGCCCCCTGCGCCGCTACTTGTCATTCCCTCGAAAGAGGGAATCCAGTTTTTGTGCTAATTCCAACTTTTCTTCACCATGAAGCCCTTGAAGAGTTGGAAGAATGATTCAAATGATAACTTTTCTCCCCCCCCAGCGCAAGCGACAGGATTTCCTTCTCTGAAATACCAAATCTCAAATCCTTCCATCTCGTCCACAAAGTCCATATCATCCAGTCCCTTCCTCAATCATAAATCATAAATCGAAAATCGAAAATTGTCAATTTCCCCCTTCGGCCCTCATGGCTGCCCATCGTCACCCCGTGCCCACCTTTTTTGTACGGGCGACCTGCTGCTCGCCCCTTTATCCCGTAGGGCGCGGACCTGTGTGTCCGCCCTTATTATCATGGGACTGGCCTCACTGCCTTGGTTGCCATTCCCGCGGAGAGCCTGCCCCCGCGAAGGCGTGGGGCGGGAATCCAGATTCGCCCCAGTCGCCCGTTCCGTGTCCTGCGTATGCCGCAGCCCGCACACCGCCTGAATATTCTCCTCTCAAATGCTACGGCGCGACCCGCGGTCGCCTCATGATCATCCGTTTGTTCCGGCCTGAAAGGCCAGCCTAAACCAGCCCAGGGCAACGCCCTGGGTTCCATTCCCCCTCATCCCAATCGCCCTGTAAGGGCAGCATAATTCCCCCTTTGAAATCTCAAATCTTCAAATGTCAAATTTTCCCTTCCCATCCATAAGCCCTATTCGCCCCATCCGTCCAATGAACAACGTCCCCATGTGAAATTTCAAATCTCAAATCCTTCCATGCCGTCCACTCCGTCCACAAAGTCCATATGATCCAGTCCCCTTCCTCAATCGAAAATCGTAAATCGAAAATTGTCAATCTCCCCCTTCGGCCCCCGTGCCTGCCCTCGTCACCCCGTGCATGGCCTTTATTTCCGCAGGGGCTGCCCCCTTTGGCTGCCCACAATTGACAGTAGCTTGGAGCGCAAGCGACAGGATTTTATTCTTTGAAATATGAAATCTCAAATTTCAAATCCTCTCCCATACCTGCTCTAATTCTTGTACGCGCGACCCGCGGTCGCCCCATGATCGTTCGTTCCGGCCTGAAAGGCCAGCCTAACCCAGCCCAGGGCATCGCCCTGGGTTCCATCCCCCCTCTATCCCAATCGCCCTGCAAGGGCAGCATAACTCCCCCTTGTGAAATTTCAAATCCTTCCATGCCGTCCACCCCGTTCATTTGTATTCTTAATTCCGCCCCCGACCCGCAGGGTCAAACCCGAATAGCCCCGGATGCTACCCGAGGGAGTCAAAATCACCACACCCCTAACCCCGCACGAGGTTGAACAAAATGAATAGATATCGTATTTTTTAAAACTTCCTGTCAATAATTACGATGTTTCGTTTTTCGCTCTTTGCCATTCAGACTGTTTTGTTTCTCGCCAGGCATACCAGCCTGATGGAAGATCGTTGAGTTCAAGGATAGAAGGATCCATCTTAACAATTTCTTTTAATCCAACTATTCTTGCATCTTCCTCGCTCACAGGACTGGAGTCTCCGTGAAACTGCCATGAGCCATCATCTGAATCATGACTGACATAATTTATCCAATCTTTTCCCTCGAGAATATATCGAGTTGTAAACACTGCAATATTCGGGGGATTCTCAAAAGCCCATTCTTGTTGTTCCATTCGCCTATCCCGTTAATGATATCTTTTCTTAAACAGGTAATCAATTTGATCCGCCCTGTTTATTCTTTCTTCGTCAGGAAACGATTCTGAAATATCGATTGCCAAAGTATATAGAGTTTTGACCTTGGCCCAGTCGCCCTTTGTTTCATACATTTGAACATAGCGAATTAAGGAGTCAGCCCATATCAATCGACTCAAGGCCTCATATTCCACATCGCCACGGCATGCAGGTGTCAAATAATAGGCCTTTTCATCCCCCGTGAAATGGAGAGCGTCCAGTAATTTAGCCCGCATACGTAGTTTTTCGGCATAATACGTATTCAATTTTTTTTGCTTCCCAAGACAAAACTGTTCAATCGCCGCAACCTCATCCTGTCGCGCCAGATATAATCCCGCCAATAAATACTGATAGTGTGCATTGTCGGGGTCGATTTGCTGTCCTCTGAGAATGACCTCTCGGGCGGTAAGATATTCTTTCTTTAAATAATCATCCAAAATTTCCTTCGCCCGCTCCAGACTGATCTCGATATCGCCATAATGTTCTGCGCACTCATAGTGCAAAAAAATGGAGTCAATCCGGCCGATCCCTGTTGCAATATATGTATCAAGATTGCGTTTTTTTGAATATGAAACGCCGGTTTGATATTCCTGGAGACACCACACCTGATTTTCTATATATTCACGACACGCCGCTGTTGACCTGGCGTACCAGACCAGTGGATTATTGGGATCAGTTCGGAGAATAATTGCGTAAGCTTCCTCCTCAATATCCCTGGCTTTAACCCCAAAGACACCTCGATTTTCCAGCTCAATTTGATCAATCGGGAAACGCGTAAACCTGTAGCCCAGTAACAATTCACAATCCGGTTCTTTGTCTGACATAATGTTATACAGATCTGAAATCTTCGTCTCGAAACTTGCTCGGCGGGCCTCCCATGCCTGTTTCGCAGGGCTGTCAGGTATTGTTTGTCTGTTATTATATCGATTACCCCGAAGACTTATAAACAAGACGATAATCGCCGGTAAAAGTATGAGAGCTGTGCAAAAAAATATGACCTTATCCTTTTTGTATGCCATCGTAGCAACCCCCAGAATAAACTGAACTACTTCCGTGTATAAATGTCAAATCTTTTTCACTGGCTTCCTGCAGCATGAATCTCAACATCGGATTTATTGATCCCCTTTAAAATCCCAGCATAGAGCTGGCATAATATTGAATCAACCCGGATATCATTCCATCGGAGTTATGAATAAACCCATCTTTGTGTTATCTCCACTCTTCTTCCCTTTTCCCTGGCCCATCTTGAACGGCTTAATCTATAATAATACACTAATTATACACGTCAATCCGACAATGTCCACCATAAACACAGACTATAAAACCACCAGAATCCATTTCCATAATCTCATCCTACTTCATTAATGGAAAATTGACAATTCCCTTCCCGTTGTTTTGAAGTTGTATTTCCTTCTGAATTTAGAATTTGTTTCGAATTTCGTGCTTCGGATTTCGTATTTTCTCCCTGTATACTTGCATACCTTTATACATGTATACCTTGATTTTTATTCCTGTATCCCCGTATCCTTGTATTCTGTATCCTTCTTGTCCTAATAGCACAAATTACGCTAGCACTATCTTGCTATTCTGCAAAAAAATGAAAATTTTCTTCTCCTTTTCCGGCCAGCACTTACAACAAATCACCCCGCGAAAAATTTCGATTTTTCGAACAAAAAACGCAATTCCGCCCCCTCTATGGAGGCACATAAAAATGAATAACACGCAAAGACAACCAAAAACAACCTGTCACACGCGCCGTAGGGGCTGCCCCCGTGCCTGTCCTTTGTTGTATGGGGTGGGAACAGTGACAACGCCCACAGCCTGACTCCGTCAGACTGTGATGCCACCCCTTATCTGGGCACAGGGTTATGTGAGGGTGGCATCGGTCAAGCAGAGCTTGGCCGTGGCGTATTTATAACTCAGCAACCGCCGCAGGCGGATTCCACTTCCAATTCGCCCGAAACTGGCCGCTCGAAGCTGGAAGCTCTTTCACTAAACGAACCCAATTTCGAAAACCAACTCGAACTTTGCGAAGTCTAACCACACCACGATGCCAATAAAAGCCCGTCGCTTGCGTTTCAGGCTGCTGCTGTTATTTATTTTGGGCAACCACAGGGGGGGCCGCGTAAATGAATATCTGGCCGGGATTATTCGAAGGGGGGGATGGGGTGGCAGACGGCGAGGTCGGGGTGCTGGTCGAAGTATTTCTGGTGGTAGTCCTCGGCCTTCCAGAAGGTCTGGGCAGGCACGACTTGGGTGACGATGGGTCTGCGGAAGGCCTTGCGGGCCGACAGCTCGGCGATGATTTCTTTGGCGATGGCGGCCTGGGTGTCGGAGTGGGTGAAGACGGCGGAGCGGTATTGTGTGCCGACGTCCGGCCCCTGTCGATTCGGAGTCGTGGGGTCGTGAATCTTGAAGAAATACTCCGTCAGCTTGCGGTAGGAGACGACGCTGGGGTTGAATTCCAGATGAACGACCTCGGCATGGTTGGTGTCGCCGAGGCAGACGCGTTTATAGGAGGGGTTGTCGATCCGGCCGCCCATAAAGCCGACTTCGGTTTTGATGACGCCGGGGACGTTCTGGAAGGCGTATTCGACGCCCCAGAAACACCCGGCGGCAAAGGTCGCCAGTTCTGTTGTTTGTTGGTCGGTCATGGAAACAGTCCTTACATGCAGGCCGGGGGCGTTGCCGTCCCAGCGGCTCAGGTTGAAATCACTGGAAAATAATAACAGGATTAATCCTATCATAATTAGAACTCTTTGCCAGATATTTTTATTCATCATCTGATTTTACGTGAAGTTGGAGAACTCGTTCATTGTCTAATAAAAGATAAACAAGGTTGTTTAAGCAAAAATGATATTAAAAATAAAAATTTTATCTAAAAAGTAGGGGTAAATCCTATAATTAATAGTATTAGCATGTAGCCGGAGTATGGTTGTCCGCTGGAAAAAAAGGTCAAAAAGGTCAGGTTTACAGGAGACAGGCTATGAAACGTTCTGTGCGTGGATTCACTCTAATCGAGTTGTTGGTTGTAATCGCCGTTATCGCCATGCTGCTGGCAATTATTGTCCCCGCCCTGAAATTAGCCAAGGAGAAGGCGAAAAATCTGTCTTGTCGTGCCAATGTGCGTTCTTTGTCCCTGGCCTTGCGACTGTACTCCGAACAAAACAAGGGACGCGTGTTCACATATTACGATGGTCTGTATCTGAACCAGATATCCGACCAGATGGGCGATTTAAATAAAGTGCGGTATTGTCCGTCAACGATTGTGGATGAGACCGTCAAAGTCGGGGAATGGGGAACGTCTGGTAAATCCTGGACGTGGGTCAATGGTGTGTCCCGGCCGGAACAGGGCTCTTATGGTTTTAACGGATGGATATATCGATATCCTGCGAATTATAACAATGCATGGGTTGAATCGGCAGATAATCTTAAAAAATTTGCTTATGCGAACACCCTGGACGCCCCTAACTCTTCGTCGGTGCCGGTGTTTTTTGACTGCCTGTGGGTGGATGCCTGGCCCAAACATACCGATACGGTTCCGGTAAATCTGGATTTGTCCCAGGAACCGCCAGCCAGAAATACCGGGGGGGATAATCCGGTCAACAATCACATGCGGCGTCTGATGCTCAGACGCCATTGGGGTTCTTCCAATATATCCTTTCTTGATGGTCATGTAGAGAGCGTAAACCTGGAAAATCTTTGGGGCTTTAAATGGCATCAGGAGTTTATTCCCTATAACGATGAAAAGCTCCGCGAGGACAACAAAACAAATATTTACATTAAATAAAACATCGACCCAATCCAACCTAAAAGGCTCCCTTATAGAAGGACTGCGGGAAGATTTTTCGAAATAAAAGTGCGGACAAGACAAGATTCGATAAAGAGATGTCTTGACCATCTGTTTTGGACCTGATACTGTAATCCCTATGAGACAAGATGGTTTGGCCCGTCCAGTTCGAGGCCGAGACAGATGGAGATGCAGTTCGAATTTATCAATTCAACACGAATGACAGTCATGGTCTATCTATAGGGAGCAGGTTATGACACCACGACAGCGGTTGCAGGCGGTATTGGAACACCGGCCGGCGGATCGATTATGTGTGGATTTTGGGGCGGGGGGGCAGACGGGGATGGGGGTGTGTGCAGTGCATCGGCTGCGGCAGGCGGTACTGGGGGACGGGAGCTGGCGGGTCAAGGTGACTGAGCCGTACCAGATGCTGGGGGAAATTGACGAGGCTTTGCGGCAGGCGCTGGGGCTGGATGTGGTGGGAGTGCATCCCCGGACGGACATGTTCGGCATTGCCCATGAGCAATGGAAGCCGTTTACCATGCCGATTGACGGGACGGAGGTTCTCGTTCCGAAAAATTTCAACTATACCATCGATGAACACGGCGACCTGCTGATGTATCCGGCGGGCGACCGGTCGGTGCCGCCATCGGCGAAGATGCCCAAGGCCAGCTATTTCTGGGATGCGGTTCGCCGGCAGGGGCCGATTGAGGAAGGCACGCTGAATTATCTGGACAACTGTGAGGAGTTCGGGGCGTTCAGCGAGGCGGATATCGCTCATTTCGTGCGGCAGGTCAATCATTATTACGATACCACCGATGCGGGGATTTATCTGACGATTCCAGGGGTGGCGTTTGGGGATATTGCGCTGGTGCCGGCGACATGGGCTAAGTGCCCGAGGGGCATTCGTGATGTGGAGGAATGGTATATCTCGACGGCGTTGCGGCGGGACTATGTCTATAAGGTGTTTGAGACGCAGTGCGAAATCGGGCTTAAAAATATTGAGACGCTGGCCGCGGCGGTGGGGGATAAGGTGCAGGTGGTCTTTGTCAGCGGGACGGATTTCGGGACACAGCGCGGGCCGTTCATTTCGCCGCAGGCCTATCGGGATTTGTTTAAGCCGTTTCAGAAGGCGATCAACGACTGCATTCATAAGCTGACGAACTGGAAGATTTTTATTCATTCCTGCGGCGGGATTTATCCGCTGATCCCGGATTTAATCGAGGCGGGCTTTGACGTGCTGAATCCGGTCCAGTGTTCGGCGGAGGGGATGGACCCGCGCCGGCTCAAGGAAGAATTCGGTGAGCAACTGGTGTTCTGGGGCGGTGGCGTCGATACGCAAAACACGCTTCCTTTTGGTACACCGGAGGAGGTCTATCGCGAAGTTCGTGAACGGATTAAAATATTCGCCGCCAATGGCGGTTATGTGTTCAACAGCATTCATAATGTTCAGAGCAATGTGCCGACGGACAATATGCTGGCGATGTTCAAGGCGATTGAAGACGCCCGAAAATAACGGGCTTTACACTGCATCCGATATACAAAACGACAAGGGGTAATGTATGAATTTGACAGTCTTTGATTGGGTTGTGTTTGGCGGTTTTTTTGCGATTGTCGTGGGGGTCAGCCTTTTCAAGAGCCGCAGGGAGGCCGGCAGTGAGGATTATTTTCTGGCGGGGCGGGGTCTGAGCTGGTGGCTGATTGGAATATCCATTGTCGCAGCCAATATCTCGACGGAGCAGTTTGTCGGCATGGCCGGTCAGGGGGCTGGCAGTACCGGGCTGGCTGTGAGCAACTGGCAATTAATAGGCGCGGCGGGAATTGTGATTATTGCATTTACGCTGCTGCCGCGATTTCTGAGGGCGGGGATTTATACCATGCCGGAATATCTGGAATACCGCTACAATCCGGCCGCCCGGGCAATCATGGCGTTGTTCACGGTGGTGATTTATGTGGTTGTGCTGCTGACGGCGGTGCTGTATTCGGGCGGGTTGACGCTCCAGACGCTGTCGGGGCTGCCCCTGGCCAAAGGGGTCTGGCTGATTGGACTGCTCGCGGCGGCTTATACGGTCTGGGGCGGGCTGAAGGCAGTCGCCTGGGCGGATTTGTTTCAGGGGCTGAGCCTGTTGTTGGGCGGAGTTCTCATTTTTCTGCTTGGGCTGAAGGCCTGCGGGGGCTGGGGTGAGTTTTCAACAATCAACGCGGATAAGCTTCACATGGTGCTTCCGGCTAGCCATGCGGATTTGCCCTGGACGGGTGTTGCCTCGGGAATGTGGATTGTGATTTTGTATTACTGCGGGCTGAACCAGTTTATTGTGCAGCGTAACCTGGCGGCTAAATCGCTGCGGGATGGGCAGTTAGGGGTCATCTTTGCCGGGGTGTTGTGGCTGCTGGTTCCTTTTGCAATTGTGATGCCCGGCATCATGTCGTGGCAGCTTTACAGCAGCCAGATGGCCAGGCCGGATGAAGCGTTCCCCATGCTGATACGTAACCTGATTCCGCAGGGGTTTCGCGGATTTATCTTTGCCGCCATCGCCGGCGCGGTCATCAGTTCACTGGCGTCAATGCTCAATTCGGCGGCGACTATTTTTACGATGGATATCTATCAGCGGATGATTGACCGGAAAGCGTCTCAGAAAATGCTGGTGATGTTGGGGCGGGGGGTGACGCTAGTGTTTATGGTGGTCGGATGTTTTCTGGCCCCGATGCTCGATGATCCGAAATTCGGCGGGGTATTTCAGTATATTCAGCAATTTCAAGGGTACATCTGGCCCGGCGTGGTGGCGGCATTTTTATTCGGGATGCTGGTGCAGAATGCCCCCGGCTCGGCGGGCGTTGCGGCCCTGATTTCCGGGCCGATCCTTTATGGACTGTTCCAGAAGTTTGCTCCCGAACTGCATTTTCTCATTCAGGTTGCCATGACGTTCCAGTTGGTTATTCTGATCATGGCGCTGATGACCTTCTGGAAACCGCTGGAGACACCCAGGCAGTTGCCGGTTCGGCAGGATGTTGACGTGCAGACAAAACCCGAGGTCAAAGTGATCGGCGGAATCGTTCTGGTGCTGATCGTGGTCTTCTATATTTTATTCTGGTAAGCTGTTCATATACGATACAGGAGGTATCTATGCGTTTGAGCCTGGTGTTGTTGAGTCTATCTGCGGTGTTTTGTACGGCGGCGACGATGGATTTGTCCGGCGACTGGCAGGTAGTGCTGGACCGGGATAATCAGGGGCTTGAGCAGAAATGGTTTGCGTCGGACCTGAACGATGCAAAGCCGGTGTATCTGCCCGGGTCGCTGCAGGAGCAGGGATTGGGCGACAGACCTTCGGCAAAGACGGAATGGACGACCGGTATCGGCAAGGGATTGTTAGCCGACCCGCGTTTCCAAACCTATATTCAATCCGAAGATTTCAAGAGCCCGTTCTGGCTGACTCCACTGCGGCATTATGTCGGCATGGCGTGGTATCAGCGGACGATAACTCTTCCCAACAGGGCCCATTCCATTTTTTTGGAACGGCCGCATGGGAAAACGACGGTCTGGCTCGATGATGTTGAACTCGGTTCGTGCAACAGCCTGGGTACGCCCCATGAATATGATATTCATGACATTGAGCGCGGACAGCACCGTCTGACGATTTGCGTGGATAATCGGGTTGGCGTTCCGGTGGGGGATGACGCCCACAGTGTATCAGACCAGACGCAATCCAACTGGAATGGCATTGTCGGCAAAATCGAAGTGACGGCCAGTGAAGATAACGACCCGTGGATTTTTGACGATGTGCAGATTTATCCTGATATTCAGGAAAAAACCATAAAAGTCTGCGTGGATTTGAAGACTGTACAGGGCCTGCTGGAAGGGAATCTGACGGCATCGGTGCATACTGTCGGTACTGACAAGCCGCAAGCCCTGCCGGAGCAAATCATTCCGGTCAGTTTAAAGGATAAACAAACCCGGGTTGAATTTACATACGCCATGGGCAAAGAGGTTCGGCTCTGGGACGAGTTTTCGCCCAATCTCTATACGCTCAAGCTGCAATTTAAACAGAGCTTCTCAGGAGGCGAGCCGTTCGAGAGTCTGTACCAGACAACCTTCGGGATGCGTGAACTGGGCGTCAAGGGGACTCAGTTTACCATCAACGGACGCAACATCTTTTTGCGGGGGACACTGGAATGCTGCATCTTTCCACTGACAGGGTATCCGCCGACGGATGTGGAGTCGTGGAAGAAAATCCTGCGGGCCTGTAAGACGCACGGCCTGAATCATATCCGGTTTCATTCGTGGTGTCCGCCGGAAGCGGCCTTTGCGGCTGCCGATGCGATGGGTTTTTATTATCAGGTGGAAGCATCCTGCTGGGCAGCTTTTGGCGATGGGACGGCGGTGGATACCTGGATTTATCAGGAAGGCGACCGGATGCTCAAGGCATACGGCAATCACCCGAGCTTTATCCTGATGGCGCCCAGCAATGAACCGCACGGCCGGCAGCGGGATGCATTTCTGGCCAAGCTGATTGATTCCTGGGAAAAGAAAGACAGTCGTCGGCGTTATACCGCCGGGTCGGGCTGGCCGACGATTGAGGCCAATGATTTTCATGTGGTTCAGGATGTGCGGGTGCAGCGATATCCGACGCTGCGGTTGAGCGACACACCGCAGACCTTTACCGATTACCGCGATTTCATTGGCCGGCACAAAGTGCCCATCATCAGCCACGAAATCGGCCAATGGTGCGTTTATCCCAATTTTGCCGAAGTGTCCAAATACAGCGGGGCCTTGAAGGGCGGCAATATCGAGATTGCCCGCGATATGCTCGAAAAGGCCGGCATGGGGTCGCTCGGGCAGGATTTTCTGATGGCCTCGGGCAAATTCCAGACGCTGCTCTATAAGCATGAGATTGAATCAGCCCTGCGGACGCCGGGTTTTGGCGGTTTTCAACTGCTGGACCTGCATGACTTCCCCGGGCAGGGGACGGCCCCGGTTGGGGTGCTCGATTGCTTTTGGGAATCCAAGGGGTATGTCACGCCCGAACAATATCATCGTTTCTGCGGGCCGACCGTGCCGCTGGCTCGAATGAAAAGCCGGGTCTTTACCAATGACCAGTCCTTTAAGGCGGTCGTCGATGTGGCTCATTATGGTGCATCGGACATCACGGTCGAGCCGGTCTGGTATGTCCGCAGGACAAACGGCCAAGTGGTTACATCCGGCAAGTTCGAACAGAAAATCGTTCCTGCCGGCGGATTGACCTTGCTGGGCGAGGTTGACATTCCGCTGAACTCGTTTACCACAGCACAAAAGCTAAATCTTGAAATTGCGTTGGGCAATCAGACTCCCTCCAATGACTGGGATTTCTGGGTGTATCCGGCCAGCGTGCCTGCTGTTGAAGCACCTGACGTGCGGGTTGCCGAGGAACTGGATGACCAGACTCTCGATATCCTCAAACAAGGGGGCAAGGTCCTTCTGACTCCGCCGGCCTATCGGCTCAAGGCTCGTACGCTGGGGACGTTCCGGCCTATCTTCTGGAATCGAATCACCTTTGCCACGCAGCCGGAACACACGCTGGGGATCTTATGCGACCCGGCCCACCCGGCCTTTGCGGAGTTTCCGACCGATTTTTATTCCAACTGGCAATGGCAGGATCTGCTGGATCATTCCAAGCCGGTGATTCTGGATGAGCTGGAGGATTCGATTGTCCCCATTGTGCGTTCGATTGATGACTGGAATCTGTGCCGCAGGCTGGCGGTGCTGTTTGAAGTCAATATCGACAAGGGCAGGCTGCTGCTGTGTAGTATGGATATCACCAGCGACCTTGATAAACGTCCTGTAGCCCGGCAATTACGTTACAGCCTGCTGCGGTATATGGAGTCGGATGCGTTCAAGCCGGCCGCTTCGGTTTCTGTTGAGGCCATGAGAGGATTATTCCAAAAGCCCAGTGCCATGCAGTCACTTGAGGCCAAAGTCCTGTTTACGGACAGTCAGGAGCCGGGATATGAAGGCAGTAAGGCCATTGATGGCGACCCTGCGACGATGTGGCATACGGCATGGACTGCGGACAAAAAGCCGTATCCTCATGAAATCCAGATTGAACTGGCAAAGGAAATCGAAATCTGCGGTTTCAGTTGTCTGCTTCGTCAGGACGGCAACCGTAATGGTCGTGTGGCTGAGTACGAATGTTATGTCAGTTCGAATGGCAAAAACTGGGCAACACCCGTTGCCAAAGGTGCCTTGAAAGAAGACCCTGTCCGTTTTGATAAGCCCGCCAAAGGTCGGTTTTTCCGGTTTGTCGCATTGAAAGGATTTAATGACGACCCCTTTGCCTCGGTTGCTGAACTGGATTTGATCACGGAATAGAGTGAGAGCAGGACTGATTCCTGTTTCGATTTTCAATAGAGGTTGACAGACTGTTCGAGCGGAGTGATAATATCCGCTATGAAAGGGAGACTGTTCAATAGTAGGTTTGTTCCGAAAGGAGGTCACTATGACCGCACCAAAAGAGGGTATGTCATGTCTGAATTGCTTCTTTTTTGAGAAATCCGGGCAGGGATCTGGAGACTGTCACCGTTATGCCCCCAGGCCCAATTCCTGCTTTTATGTCTCGCGGACAGAGGGTGTTGGTTCGATTAAGACCGATATCCATTGGCCCAAGGTCTTCGACGCCAACTGGTGCGGAGAATTCCAGCTCAAACAGTGATGCTATATTTTGTAATATAGAAAATCCGGCAGGGTCTTTTGTATCCAGGCTATCAGCCGCCAGCGTCGGGTGATATAGGCGTGGTTTTTCTTTTTGCAGATGGCCTGATAAATCTGTTGGGCCGCCTTGGCTACCGGGGCGCGCCAGAATACATGATCGCCCTGGGCCATGGCCGTATCAACAAAGCCGGGCAGAATGTCGGTGATGGTGATGGCTCGTTTTTCGTGGCGGACCTTGTGCCGGAGTCCTTCGAGGTAGGTTGACAGAAACGCCTTGGAGGCTGGATAAGTCGGGACGTACCGGCTGCCCCGCAATGCCGCAATGGATGAGATGCCTACCAGGTGCCCGTACCCCTGCTTGTAAAAGACATGCATGGCGGCGTTAGCGACGGCGACACAACCGCTGACATTGACGGCGATAATAGTTTGATCGATAGTCCAGTCCAGCTCATCGTTGCGTTTGCCTGTGCCGGAATTAACAACCACCAGGTCCACCCCGCCCATTTTTTCAACCATGGTGTTAAAGATACTGCGTGCTTGTTCCGGCTTGGAGATATCCATAAATTCGGCCAGATAGGAGTCCGGCCGGGCGGCGCGAAGCTGTTCCAGTAATTCCATGCGTCGGCCCGTGATGCCGACATAGTAACCGTTGTCGGCCAGCACCTCCGCCAGTCCCCGGCCAATGCCGGATGTTGCACCGATAATAATTGCTTTGGGATTCATGAGGATAGTTTAGCGAGTTTGGGTCTGGATGAAAAGGAAAATGCAGAATCCGTTACACCCTTGGCAGGCGGAGGGTAACGGTGGTGCCTTTGCCGGGTGTGCTGTCCAGGCGGATGGAGGCATTATTCAGCGTCAGGAGTCGCAGGGCGTGTGCCAGTCCCATGCCGCGTTTGCGTCCGGCCGGCTTG
>JBDKVE010000261.1:0-25962 GCA_039679345.1 Anaerohalosphaeraceae bacterium | reverse complement strand
ATTGTGTCGAGCCGGGCAGGGAAACGTTCCAGGTATAGCTGCCGTCATTATCGGTGCTGTTGATGATGGGGGTCCATGTAGTGCCGTTGTTGCGGCTGAGTTCCAGACGGACGGTGTGGTCGAGGTTGCCGAAATTATCCCAGGTAATGGTCTTGGAGGTATTGGCTGGGATGACTTCGCCTCCGTTGGGGGATAACAGTTTTACCGCAGGATTGCCCACTGCGATTCTGTAAGTAGTTGATTTGTTGTAATCGGACGCACCGACTTTCCAGACGGCCAGACCGTAATAACCGGCGGTGGCGATGTCCAATTGGAAGGATTCGTCGGCGCCCTCGGCCAGGTTATTGGCAAAGGCATCGGTAATATATTCATTCTTGCGGGCAGTCACGGTGGACTGGTCATAGAGACTCATACCAAGATTACAGGAGCCGGCGGTCTGATCCAGCAGGATATAATAGGTGCCGGCAGGAAGATAGACCTCGTACATGCCCAGGACATTGGTCGCGGCTTTGGCATAGGGGCCGTTCCATTCGGTGCCGGGACGCCGGGCCAGTGAGACGCTGGTGCTTTCTTCGATGCGATACTGGGAGGAGGCAGAGTTGGCATTGATGACTCCGGCATAATACGTGCCGGCTGGAGCTTTGTTATCGTTGACGATGACGAAATCCGAGCCACCGACCGGATAGTTGGAATATTCGAGATATCCGCTACCGAATCCGCCTTCGCTGCCGGTGTAATTGCCAATATTCCACAATCGCAAGTCATAATTGGCTGTGCCTGCTGCCGGGAGAATACCGACCGCCGACCACCATTTGGCCGAGCCGGAATAGCCGAAGACGAAACTGAAACCATCATTGTTATACCATTTGGAGCCGGTCAGACGTTCCCAGCCGCCGTCGCTGTCAGGCGGGGCATTGCGTAATAATGAGGTATCATCGGACAGGGCATAGGGACTCCAGATGAACTGCCTGGCCCATTCGTTATCGGTTTCATTGGTTTCATCGACATTATCATTGACATCAATCCAATAGGACACGGTGTGTCTGCCGCCGGTGATTGTATCGCCGGCATAAAGCTGATCGAGCCATCTGTAATTATGGGTTGCAGGATGACTGGTCAAATTAGCCGTATCAAAGAGACGATCGTCGACATACAGCCGCATTTGATAAGCACCCGAGGCCACGGAACCTGCGTTGCGGATGACCCAGTTGAAATAGGTATCGTCGGTATTGCCCGGCAGGGTTGCGGTAATCAGACAATCCGTACCCGCAGCACCGCTGATGTTTCTGGGGACAATCGGGTAACTCCAGCCGGTTTCGGTGGTATACGTCAGGTTCGGCAGGGCCGTGGAACTGACGGTAATATTGCGGGATGCGGAGCTGGTATAGGTTTCGGCATAACAGGAACTGCTGATGGCAACAGAAATGGCAAACGTGCCGGATGAGCCGCCGGACTGGACGGTCCAGGTCGCTTGAGCGGTTTGCCCGGCCTGAATATCGCCGACACTTTGAGGGTCAGCACCGGAGACCAGACTGAACCCGGCCGGGAGAGTCAGATTGGCCGAGACATTCTGGGCCATAACGCCGCCGGTATTGGTGATATTGGCCTTGACGACAAACTGGGTATTGAAATAAATCAGAGACGGCATGGTCAGAGTCGTGGAAAAAGACGGCGGGGAAACCCGGTCGAAGTTTTCTTCGGTGGCCAGGGCAAATGTTTCCGTCGAGGCGCCATCGATGCTGCTGTCCCAGCAATAGACCTTAATGACGACATCTCTGGCGGTGCTGGTTGAAATCTGATGAACATTGTTGCCGCCATGAACAAGTTCGCTGTCAAACTGGTTGCCGGTATTTTCGTCATAGGCTCGCATATTAATGTCGGTAGTGGAATAATCGGTCGTCGGATTGGATGAGCCATTATAGACAACGCGACGGTTCCAGACGACCGTCGCTTTTTCATTGGCATACATATAGCCTTTGTATAATTTATAATCATCATCGGCAGCGTCATTATCCTGAGGTGTTACACTGTTGACGAAGTAGTCGGTACGGTGCAGATTGGCATGAGCCAGATTCATGACACCCCAGCCATAGCTGTTGTCCCAGCGATCGCCGTTGACGGGGCCGTCGTCGCCATAGGTATCGAGTGTGTTATTATCCGACCAAGTGGCGGCGGTATTGATTAAAATGGCCTTCTGGGCGATGGGACTGGTAACGCCGGCATCCTGGAGGAGCAGCACCGCACCAGCAACATGGGGAGCTGCGGCACTGGTACCGCCATGGTTGGCAAACGCGGTATTGCTTGCAGTGTCGGTGCTCCAGGTGTCGTAACCGGGGGCGGTGATATCGGGTTTGCGGCGGCCGGAATCGGTGGGACCGCGGCTGCTGGAGGAGCGGATAACGTCGTCGCTGGTGGTGCAGGTATCATTGATGATCAGATTGGCGACGGAAATGACGTTGGCTGACTGGGGATAGCCCAGCTCGACGAGACCCGAGTTGCCGGCGGATTTGGTGACCATCGTGCCCATGGAATAGACGACGGCATCCAGAAAACGTTCATAATCGCCGAATTCATCATCATAGTCGTAATAGCTGAAGCTGTGGTTGATGGCTTCGGGAGCATCGCCGGAGGAATGATTGAGGACCCAGTCGATGGACGCCATGGAACCGCTCATATCGCCGGCCCGGGCATCGAATATTTTGTCGAGGCCGAATGCGACGCCTTTGTAGGTTGAGTGAGTGCTGGCCACTACGCCAGCGGTGCGGGTGCCATGGCTGTCGGAATAGCCGGCAGTCTTTTTGTAGATATCGCGCGGATCGCTGGCCGGGGGATTACGGTATTTCAGGTAGGTATGTGTTTCACGGACGCCGCTGTCGATGATGGCCACATCGTAGGCGCCGCCGTCATAGCCGGCATTCCAGAAGCCGGAGGTGCCGAGCATGCAATTGCTCTGGTCGAGGTCATAGGAGCATTCGGAATCCGGGGTAAGGCTTTCGACATCGGCAAGCTGGGCGGTTGCTTCAATATCGGCGGCGGTCATTTCAGAGCCGAAGCAGCCGGCCAGGGCGCTTTCAGATGTAATTCTGCATTGACGCAACTGGAGCCACTGGCGGATGGTATCCATACGCGGAGCCATCTGATCACGCACCGCCTGGGCACTTTGGATTCGCATTTGGTCCAATTGCCGGTCAAGCTGCCGATGCATCGTAATCAATTCGTCGCGAAGCTGCTGGGGGTAAAGCTCAAGTTCGGCATCGACAGACTCTTCGGCCCCCTGCCGGGTGCGAAGCTGCTGATGCTGGCGAATCTTCTGACGAATCTGGTCGCTTAAGGTATCGATGGTGCCCTGATAATTCTGACGCACCTGTTCGGCGGCCTGAAAGGCAAAGCCGTTTTGTAATTTGATAAGGACTTTCTTTTGAGGCTTGCCGATTTCATCGACCAGCAGCCTGGGGTGAATCTTGCCGTAGCGCCAGTCGGTCTTGTCTTCGGTGTCGATAAGTTGTTCGACGGAACCGTCTTCGCAAACATGATATCGTTTGCCGGATAAGGTTCCCGGATAGCGGTCGTTATCCGCTGCGGCAAAAAACGTTTCGCCCACAGCCTCCTGCGGTTCCGGGGCGGCAATGACTTCCTGCGGTGCGGGAGATGGATTGTCGCCATCGGGCTGCGCTTCGGGCATGGGCTGCAGGGACAGATCGGCCCGCTGGCCATCCTGGGCAACCAATACGGTCATGCCAAAAAAACAGATTGACATAGATGCCAATAGAATAAGCGATATGTTTCTGTTCATAACTAACCCTCCTGTGAAAAAATGGTTAAAGGAATGGTATGCAATGCAAAATAATGTCTACAATTAGACGATGACTGTTCTGTATAGCCACATCGTATCCAGATCATCTCAGGTTCCCTCCGATAACAGTTCTCTCCGCATTTCCTTCTGCTTTGGTGACGATGTCTTTTCCGAGGTGAATAACGTTATGACATGTGTAGCTTTTCTATCTTTCTTTGATGATAAAAAAAAAGAGCAGAAAACTCAAAGGTTTTCTGCTTTGCTGCGTTAAATTAGGTAATTATACGGACGAATAAATCCGTGTATTTCCTCAACCTGATTGTTGTGAAATAATTCACTTTATAAAAAAGAGTTTAATTTCTCAAGGCCCGTATCGGGGCGGGCATTCGTCCTTTGCGTGCAATAAATTTTGGGCTGGCAATTTTTGCCACGGGCATAATGGGGGCAGACCCGAGCAGGCCGCCAAAATGGACAATTTGTCCGGCTCGTTTGCCGGGGACGGGGATAATGCGGACACTGGTGGTCTTATTATTGGCTACGCCGATAGCTAATTCGTCAGCGATGATGGCACTGATGACTTCGGCGGGCGTGCTGCCGGGGACGGCAAACATATCCATGCCTACCGAGCAGACACTGGTCAGGGCCTCGAGTTTTTCGAGGGTCAAAGCCCCTTCCTTGACGGCACGAATCATGCCGGCGTCTTCACTGACCGGTATGAATGTCCCGGACAAGCCGCCGACGTTGCCGGAGGCCATGGAGCCTCCTTTTTTGACGGCATCAATCAGCAGGGCCAGTGCGGCCGTACTGCCGGGACGGCCCATACGGGAAACGCCCATAGCTTCGATAATCTCGGCAACCGAATCGCCGGCGGCAGGCGTTGCGGCCAGAGAGATATCCACGATGCCAAAAGGCACGCCCATCATCTCGGCCACCTCCCGGCCAATGAGTTCGCCGGCACGGGTAATCTTAAATACCGTCCGTTTAATGACTTCAGATAATTCCGTCAGGTCACAGTCGGGATTCTGTTCGATGACGGTCTTGACGACGCCCGGGCCGGAGATGCCGATATTGAGCGAATAATCCGGTTCCCCCATGCCGTGATGAGCGCCGGCCATAAATGGATTATCTTCGGGAACATTGGCAAAAACGGCAACTTTGGCACAGCCGATGCCGGTTTTACTGCGTTTGGCAAGGTCTTTGAGAATATGGCCGAATTGTTCGATGACGGTCATATTCATGCCGGTCAACGTGCTGGCCAGATTGAAAAAGGCACAAACGCGTTTGGTCTGAGACAGGGCGGCCGGCAGCGACAGAATCAGATTCTCATCCGAACTGGTGGCGCCTTTGTGGACGAGAGCGCCGAAACCGCCAATGAAATCAATATCCGCTTTGGCGGCGGCGCTGTCGAGGGTTTTGGCCAGTCTGACTGCAGCGGTCTGCGTGCGCGGCAACGGTTCCAGCAGAATCGATGCAGGGGTGACCGCTACACGACGGTTGGTAATCGGGATGCCGTATTTGTGTTCGATGCGGTCGGCAACAGCATTCAACTGGATACCCTTTTCGCTGATGCGATGATGGACTCGACCACAGAAATGGTCGAGGTCGCGATCCATGCAGTCTTTTAAATTGATGCCCAGGGTGACGGTACGAATATCAAAATGCTGCTGAAGGGTCATATTGACCGTTTCAAAGATTTCTTCCACTGTTATCGACATGAAGGCCTCCGCAAAAGGAAAAAGGTAAAAATAAAAATGAAAAGATTAATTTACTTTTTGTTTAAGAGTCATTTTTGAAGTCCTTTATATATTGCTTCCTGTCCTGGTCCATATTTTGCCTTTTACATTTTTCCTTTTTCCTTTACACCCGGTGCATCATTTTGAAGATGTTTTCGTGCTGGAAGGTGATGTTTAACTCCATGTCTTTGGCGATTTTCTGGAGCTGTTTATGGATGTCGGGCATGTCGAGCGTTGCATCGGCGATGTCGCAGGCCAGGCTCATCACAAAGTAATCGTTCATAATTTTCTGGCTGACATCGACAATATTGATATTGGCTTTGGACATGGCCACGGCAATGCGAGCAATGATGCCGACCTTGTCTTTGCCGGTGACGGTCAGGATGCAGATTTGCGATGTTTTTTTCTCTTTTGGCTTAGCCATATAATATCTCCATACAAAGACGTTTATATCGTCTTAATATTTATAGGTCAAACGCAGGGTGATTTTCCAGTTGTTCTTTCCGGCGGGCAGTTTTTCGACGGCCAGCCGTTCGCATTCCAGTTCCGGCCAGCGAATCAGCAAGGCAGAAATAAATTTACAGAGCTTTTCAATATCGATGGTCTTAATCGACAAATCAGCGCCCTTGATGGTCTGGCCAGCTTTTTTGGTCGCTCCTCGAACCGTCAGGGTATAATCGCCGGGGGCGATGGCAAACTGCTTGGTAAACTGATCAATGACATTGGTATAATCGAACTCGCTGGTCTTGCCTTTTTCCTGTTGATAGGACAACCGCTGCGGTTCGAGCGTCAAAATCTGATCCAGCATTTTCTGCGCTTCTTCATAATCCTTTTTGCCCTGATCCATATTTTCGATGGAGGTCGGATAGGCCACCGCCCAGGTGTACAGCAGCCACAACCCGGCCAGCAATGGCACAACCACCGTATAGACCATTGGGTTTTTCATGTAATCTTTCATTTGGACTGCCCTTCTTTCGCTTTGAGGGACATGACAAATTCGTCCCGATTCTTGGCGGTACTGAATCGTTCGTCAGTCACTTCCAGCATCTTGTGTTTTTTGAAGGAATCGAACAATTCCCGCGTGCTGGTACGGCTGTTGGTATCGCCGACAATCGTAATCAGCCGGTCGCTGATGGTGACGGTCTTGATATTCACATCCACGGACTTGGGACTGTTGTTAATCGCCTCGAGGATATAGGTCAGCCGTCCCGTTACGGAACTTTCATCCATGATGCCGGAGGCCTGCTGTTTGACGGTATTCAATGTTCGCCGCAGCTTGGATACGAGCGGTTCGTTGGCCGGGGGTTTGGCACCGTACATGGCGGCGGCATAGGCGTCGGTTAATTTAAGCTGCAATGCGGCATGATTATCCTTCATCCGCCAGGCTCTGACCTGAAAATACAGACCTATCGCCAGAAACAGGATGGTCAGGGACACGCTGACGACCTGAAGGCTTCGCTGAAGGAGCTTACGGCGGCCCTGATAGGGCATGAAATCGCGTCGGAAATCGGCACGACGAGTTCGGCCGGCAAAGGCCATCGCCGACCCTGCGGCAAAGAGAAAACCGTTGAGCTGCTCGGGCTTGACATCGTGAGGGATTTCCAGATTCAACTGTTTGGATAAATCGAGAGATTCGATAACCAACCCGGTGATGGCATTCATTTGAGTTTTATCAACACCTTCACAGTGCCCAACCAGGACCAGTTTTTTGACGGCCACGTTCTCGCTGAGGCCGGCAAGGGTCAGGATGACCTGCCGAGCCAGCGGGGCTGTTTTATCCGGGTCCTCGGGCAATAGAAACGTGCGGACTTTGGGGGCAAAGTCCGGATTGACCGGGGTAATCAGATAACAGGTTCTGCCGAAGACCAGCAGATACATGGCGCCCGGCTCACGGAAACTGTCGATACGTTCCAGGCCGCGGGTCAGACATACGGCATCGGGCTCCATCAGGGACGGGTCCAGCCCGCCGGCCTGCACATCCAGCAGGATATCGGTCAGGGTCTGGCGGCCTGCGGTAAAGATGGTCACATCCGAGCCGCCCGGGCCGGAAGCGGTGATTTCAAAGGCAATAGCCAGGGTCGATGCGTCCGTGGCGGCGGCTTCTTCCGTATCAAAGCGGATGGTGCTTTCGACTTGTTTGGCGTCGGCAAATTCCGAATGATGATAATACTGGCTGATCAGATTACTGCGAACCGCAACGCCGGCCTGGTCAAAGGGGCCTGCCTGGTGCAGAATCTCGCGGGCCATGGCAGTCAGGACGACCTGTCCTTGTTCGCTGCCGCCGACCGGCACTAAGAAGCATCGCATCCCTGCGCCGGAACCTTTTCCGGACAGGGCTGCACAATACACCCCTTCCGGCATAAGATAGACGCCAATGAAATTTAGTTGTTCCACGCTGTGTACTCCTGGTTTATTAGCGGCCGTACAAAATAATCAGCCGTTCCACTTGTTTGCCTTCCTTAATGATTGCCGCAACAGCCGATGTTTTGGCGTTGCCGCACCGGCTGGTAATTCGTATCGAAAAGAAATTGCTCTTGACATCAATATAAGGCACTGCCCGATCTATCGCATTCAGGTCACCGAACATCTGGTCCCGCAGGTCGGCAACGGTTTTAAACGGTTTTTCCTTTCGCAGCCGGATAATCTTGTCGGCGATTTCTTCGGGGTTTCCGCCGAAGGTAAAGGCCGCCTCCAGGACCTGCCGGGGAGCAGTATTGATATTAACCCGCTGGCTGCCCCATAGTGCAAGATATTTCATGGGGCTTTCGTCCTCAAAGGCTTTATCCGGCAGCGGCACCGACAGCGTTTCCACATCCAGCAGGGAACTGTGAAACAGCTTGGCGAAATCCGCGGCATGGCCCACGGCGGGACGTGCCTGCTGCTGGGTTTGCTGCTGAGGCTGCACGGCGGTACGAGTCGCGGTACGCCGCTGGGTGGTGCGGGAGGTGGTAAACTGGCGAGACTGCGTCTGGGCCTGCTGAGTCTGCCCTGCCTGCGGTGTCAGCATCACGGCCGACGGATTCAACTGGAACATCTTGCGTTTGCCCAGTTCGTTCAATTCGGTAAATAAATCCTCCACCGTTTGCTCATCCATCATCATCAGTTCGGAAAATGTCAGCATGGCGGCGCGGGCCTGTTTGTTGACATTAATATTATTGGTCACCGCCCAGCTTAACGGCATCTTGGCGTTTTCATCTTCAATGGTGATGGTAATCCGGCTGTCACCGATGTCCAGTTCGATGGGTTCGATGACATTGGGCCAGGCCGGGCCATACGGGCCGGGCACGAGAATCTGGTCGGGATCGATATACGTAACCGCCTCGGCCAATTCGTCGCTATCCAGTTCATTGGGGTCGGTTTGTTCACCGCCGCCGGTCATTTTAGCAATCAGTTTGGCAAACAGAGAAGCGGAATCCTCCGAAATTTCTTCTTCGGTTTCCTCGGAGGGCTTGAGGTATTTTTCAACCTGTTCCGGCTCGGCGGTTTCGGCCCAGGCGCTGATGTAGGCCCGGTATTGCTCCGGCGTCAGCCAGAATAAATCGGAAAAGTCCGGGGCATCTTTGCGGTCGGCAAGCGAAATCGTTTTTTCAGGCATGACCGCCAGGATGTACTTCATCGCCGAATCAAGACCGTAGCGGGCCTTCTGATAGTCCATGATGTATTGCTGGCGCTGGCGGACCTGAGAGACGCGCACGGCCAGAATCGTTGTAGTGACCGACAGGACTACCAGCACCACCAGCGTAATCGCCAGTGCGATGCCGGAACGATACTGTCCGGCCGGATTCCGGATGGATTGGCTGCGTCTCATCGGCCGGTCCTTCCTGTCGGTGTGGCGGGAGTCACCGTCGGATTGGTCTTTGGAGTCTCCGTCGTTTCCGTATCTTTCTTGGTATCCACTGTCTTGGTTGGCGTGCCGGCCTGATTGGGGTCGGCTTTGTCCGAGACGCTGTTGGGGTCGGCATCATCAAAGGTTTTGGCGACAAATTTATAGGCAATCTGGCGGGTTCTATCGACTGCGACCGTACGCCAGATAATGGTTTCTTCCGGCAGATAATACGAGCCATCCTGAAGCTGGACCAGCGGGGCAAAGGAGACCCCCAGGACAATTCCATTGGGCATTTTCGGGCCGAGCCAGCTTGAGGCGGGTTCTTCGGCCCCGGTCAGGGCGCCGATATAGAAATGCGTCAGGCCGGGACAAACGGGCACAAAGACTTCCAGCTTCTGGCGATCTTCATCGGTTTGAACGCCGCTGATCAGCTTGTCTTCGAGATTCAGGCCGCCGTGAAAGCGATAGAGAGTCAGCCGGTCTTCTTCAGGGATATAGGAGGTTTGCCAGACGACACGTTCATAGACACCAGGGGCCGGCGGGGTGCCGTTGCCGTAATAGCGGTTTTCGATAATCAGTTGGGCGGAATTATAGCCGTTTTCGAGCTTGTTGCGGATGGTGATGACGGCGTCGAAGCCGGGCGAGGCCAGCCGGTCGATATCCTCGGCGATTTTCTGGAGGATTTCTTCGGGCAGACCGTGACTGTCCAGCCGGGCGTTGATGGCGGCGGCACTGGTCCGCACCCGGCCGTAAATCATAATGGTCGAGGCCAGAATCATCGCTGACAACGTCAGCACCACCAGGATTTCCACGAGGGAAAAACCAGTGTGTCGGGGACTATTCATTTGGTTTAGTTGAAAACTCATTGCCCAAACATGTTATTTATTTGTTCATCTGTCCAGCCAAATATCTCTTTAAGCCTTTGCCTTAATTCCGGAGAAATTGAATTATCAGAGTTATTATCCGTTGGTGTCTCTTTTTCCGGTTCGGTTTCTGAGTCCGGGTCCTCCGGGTTTTCATTTTTATCCGGGGTAGAAGGTTCCTCATTTTGAGGAGTCTCGGGATTATCTAATGCCTCATCGAGAGAGGGTACATCTTTATATTTGTTATAAAATTGCATGTAATTATCATAATTAATGCCAAGACGATACAGATAATCGCTTTCTTCCTGGCTTAACTGTTCCAGAAACTCATAATAGCCCTCATCAAATCCATGTTCGGCGATATAGTCCAGCCGGCGGCGTTCGAGACGCTCGACAAACTCCCCATAGGCAACCGCATCCAGGCCATTTTCTTCCAGATAGGCCTTGGTCAAGGCCCGCTGTCTGGCAAGCTGCTGTCCTTCTTCGGAGTCGGAATACTGCTTCATGAACTCTTCCTGACGCTTCTGCTGTTCGAGGATTTGGCGTATCTGCTGGGCGGTCAAGCCGGTCAGCCAGCAGGTCAGTTCGATGGTCTTGCGTTCGCCGAAGCTGTCGGTGTAGCTGGCGGAACTGAGGCCGCGAATCCACATGCGGTTGCTGATCGGCTCATAGAACGGCTCGACGACAATTTCCCAGTCCATGTCGGGGTTGGTTTCCACGACGCCGTACTCGGTCATATCGGAAACGGGGGTCGAAGACAGCAATTTCTCCAGATTCTGGCGGGCGATGGAAAACGCCTGCGTTTCAGACTGCAAATCGATCATGCCCGAGGTAATCCTGCTCATGACCACCAGCGCCGAACTGATGAGCATCGATAAAATGACCAGCGCCGCGGCCACCTCAATGAGGGTAAAGCCCGGCTTTCTCGACTGGCTTTGATGTCTGTTCAGGATCATCATCCGACACGCTATCATATTTCAGCTTGAAAGTTCCCGTTTCGTCACGGCCTGACAGCAGTCTGGAACGCAAACGACAGGATTTATTTCAACGCGGCCGAAGCATCTTGCTTCGGTTTTTCTGTCTCCTCTGAAGCTGGAAGCTTCAGCTACGTTCGTGACCCAATCGCTCAGAACGGCATCTGCGCCGGTTCCAGCGGCAGGAACATTGCCACGTCACCCTGGACCAGCTCGACCGGCTTGCCGGCACGATAAATCAAAATCGACCAGGGATTGCCATCTTCATCCCGCAGAACCACCTTGCCGCCGTGCTGCCAGCCGCCGTGGCCGGCGTAGAACCGCGCCTCGGTGGCCATTTGGCCGTCTTTGGGAAAGCGGGTGTCATCCTGGTCGTCGTAATAGACATAGTCCAGATAAAACCGGTCGTTAAAGGTGCCGGTCTTGATAATCGCTTCCTGTTCGGGGATTCCCTCAAAATCGAGGCTGTTAAACTGCCGCAGGATCCACACGCCGTCTGAAAAACTCAGCACAACCGCATAGCGGCGGTCGCTCTGCTGGGCGGCGGCATAAGCCGATTGAAAGGCCTGCGTCAACGTACTGGCCCGCTGGCGAAAATAACTCTTGCCGGACAGTGCCGAGACACTAATTGCGGCAATAGAAGTAATCATCGCAATAATCCCCAGTACCAGCAGCATCTCAAAGAAAACCAATCCCCGCCGCCAGCGCCAAAGATATCTGCGACAACAGTTAGTCCGTATCTGTGCTGAGCAAGTCGGCATCATAGCCTTCGCCGCCTTCCTTGCCATCGGCGCCATAGCTGATTATTACAAACGGCTTGCCGCTTTCGGGATTCAACTGATATATCAAATCATGTTTCCACGAATCCTGTGGAACTGTTGTACCTTTCAGATACCCCCCTGTCGACCAGCCTTCCACATCGGTCGGCTGTTCCACCAAGGCAATTAAACCTTCTTCTTCGGTTGGCAATCGGCCGGTGTCCATCTTGAACATATCGACTGACTCATGCAGCGCTTTCAATGTTGCTTTCGTAGTAATAACACGAGCTTTGTCGGTTGATCCCAAAAAGTTCCTGGCCGCAATCGCCGCCAGAAGACCGATGATGACAATGACCGCCATCACTTCCACCAGCGTAAAGCCGCGAGACATCCGATTCCATTTTTTACTTTTCATAGTCACCTCATTTCTGTATTGATGATTTGTGATTGCAGATTGACGAGTGCAAATCAAAAATCGTCCATCGACAATCATCAATTAAAATTGCCCTGCCGAGAATTTAATCAGCGGCATCATCGTCCCATAGGCAATCACGCCGATGATTAACGCCATAAAAATAATAATCACCGGTTCAATGGCCGCACTGAGCCGTTCAATCACCAGGTCGCTGGACGCGTCCAGATTTTCGCTGATGATCTTGAGCATCTGTTCCAGTTCGCCGCTTTTTTCGCCGACGGCCACCATGTGGGCCACGGACGGGTCGATGACGCCGCTGTCGCGCAGGGGTGTGGCAATATCCGCCCCGGCCAGAATCCGGTCGCGGGCCTGTTTGACGGCGTCGTTCATAATCTGGTTGCCGGTTACCTGGGCAACGACCCGCAGACTCTCGGCCATCGACAGGCCCGCACCGAGCAATGTCGCTAATGTCGATGCAAAACGGGATACAATCCGCTGTTTGACCAGCGGACCGAAACCCGGCAGGCCCAGAAGGATTTTATCCCGCCAATACGAGCCTTTGGCGGTACTCATGATCTTCTTGTATCCCCAGCCGATGCCAAACAGCCCTGCCATAATCGGAAGCACCTGCCAACTGGTTAATATATCCGATGTGGAGACAAGGACTTTGGTAATCCACGGCAATTCCTGTCCGGTTTTGGTAATCTGCTCGGCAATAATCGGAATTACTTTAATTGTGATAATCAGCACCGCTCCAATCGAACCGACAATCAGCAGGGCCGGATAAATCATCGCGGTGGTCATCTTGGCCTCAAGCCGCTGGCGTTTATCCATGAACGCGGCGGTGGTGGCCAGGCTTTTATCTAAGGTGCCGGTAACCTCGCCGACCCGCATCATACTGACATAAATCACATCGAAATAATGGCCATACTCGGTCAGTGTTTCGGCAAAGGATTCGCCGGACACAACACGATCCCGAATATCCGTCACGGCCACGCGCAATCCATTGTCGGTAATCTGGGTAATCAGTACCGTCAATGCGTCGGTCAGTTTGATCCCCGCCGACAGCATGGTGGATAGTTCCTTGGTAAAGGCCGTCACCGCCCCGCGGGCGCTTTTGCCGAACAGCGAAAACCGCCGCTTGCCTTCGGTGGCCGCAATTTCCTTAATGTCGGTCGGGTGCATCCCCTTGGCGCGGAGGTGCTTGCGGGCCGCAAAGGCGCTTTCGGCGGTAATGATACCTTTGTCGGTCTTTTTGGCGGAATTAATCGCAATGTAACTGAATCTAGGCATTGTAAATTGAATATTGTAAATTGTATATTGTATAATGAATCATACGCTGCTGGCTTTCTTTGATGATCGTCGTGCTGTTTGCTGGGAAGCTATAAATATTGCTAACAACTCTTTTGCTTCCTGCAATAAAGCTTTCAAACGTTCATTTTTTATCAATTTCTCCTCAGATAAAAACTCGATCTAAAATGCAGTTTCATCCGTTTCTTCTATTGCAATCGCCAGCTTGGCAACAAACGAAGCCCGGCTTTGTGCAGTGCAAACGGCCCGATAGTTGGCCGCCACTGACGTCGAACAGCGAATTAACTGTCCGGCAATGTGTCGTCCTAAAATCGTTTTGGGTAGAGATATTGCCAATTTCACACAGCGATGTGAAAACTGGTTTGTTCGGAATTTCAATTCATCTTTGTTCATTTTACAATTTCAAATATACAATTTAAAGTCCCTACCCCGCGTCCGCCTGGGTCACGCGCAGCACTTCGGCGATCGTTGTGGTTCCCGACAGCACTTTACGGGCGCCGTCCATACGCAGGGTCTGCATGCCCTGCTCGAGGGCTTTTTTCTTGATGGCCCCGGCACTCTGACGCTGATACACCATTTCGCGGATTTCTTCGGTAATCGTCATCAGTTCATAAATCCCGGTTCGCCCGCGATAACCGGTCTCAAAACACTTGGCACATCCGGCCCCGACATAAAACTGCATATTCCTGGCACCTTCAGTAATCCCCAGTTCCCGCAGCTCATGGGCCGGGGGCTCATACGCCTGCTTACAATCCGGACAAATCCGCCGGACGAGACGCTGAGCCAGCGTGCAAATCAGCGACGAACTGACCAGATAGGGTTCGACGCCGAAATCCAGCAATCGACTGACGGCGCCGGCGGCATCGTTGGTATGCAGGGTCGAAAACACAAGGTGGCCGGTCAGAGACGATTGAATCGCCATCGCCGCGGTTTCGCGGTCGCGGACTTCGCCGACCATGATGACATCCGGGTCCTGACGCAGAATATGCCGCAATGAATTGACAAACGTCATACCCTTCTTGCTCGACACCTGCATCTGGCTGATGCCTTCAAGCTGGTATTCGATGGGGTCTTCGACGGTCATAATATTTTTGACTTTGGAGTCGATCCGGTTCAGGCAGGCATACAGCGTCGTGCTTTTGCCGCTGCCGGTCGGGCCGGTCACAAAAATCACCCCGTGCGAACGGTTGATCATCCGGTCGAAGACTTCACGGTCTTCTTCCCAGAAGCCCAGCTCCTCCAGCGACAAGACGCCGGTACTTTTATCCAGAATACGCAGCACCGCCCGTTCGCCATAGCTGGTCGGCACGGTACTGACACGCAGGTCGATTTCGCGCTGGCCGACACGCACACTGCACCGGCCATCCTGCGGCATACGCCGCTCGGCGATATCCATGCCGGCCATCACCTTGATACGCGAAATAATCAGCGACAGGACATTGCGGTTCAGCGACAGGGTGTCATATAAAATGCCGTCCACGCGATACCGCACCTGTATTTTTGTCTCATAGGGGTGAATGTGAATATCGCTGGCCCGCATCTGCAGGGCGCGAAACAGGATATCGTTGCACAGCCGAATCACCGGCGGGCGGTTGACCACATCCAGCAGGTCGTCGCTGCTTTGGGCCTCATCGACCAACTGGTCGAGGTTCTGCTGGTCCAGTTCCTCGGCGACTTCTTCGATGACGGTATTTTTCTGCTCGTAGGCGATATCGATGGCCGCGGTAATCGCCGCCCGTGTCGCCAGCGCCGTCTGCACCGGCCGGGCCAGCATCTTGGATACGTTATCCACAATCGCCACACCCAGCGGCGACGACACGACCACGGTGGTGGAGCCGTTATCCTCGGGCCGTTCCAGGCCAATCAGGTAATGATGCTGGGCGTAGGTGGCAGGCACCGCCTCGATAAAGGACTTGGGTACGTCGCTGCCGTGGATTTCATCGATATAGTCCATCTTCAGCGCTGCGGCAAACAGCTTCAGGATGGCATCCTCGGTGAAGTTGGGTGCCATCAGCAGAAGCTGATCGATCCGCCGCTTGTCTTCGGCATGTTCGTCGAAATAACGCTTCAGCGCCCCGGCATCAAGGATGCCGGTCTGTTGAGCGGTTTGTATCAGCAGTTCTTTCATCGTTTCTCTGTTGGTCGATATCAGGTCGTCGGAGCCTGCGGTTATTGAATTTCCACCGTCACCGTGTTACTCGGCAAACTTGCCTGTTTATCTTTCAATTCCTGAATGTACTCATCGTCTTCAAGCACTTTTTCAGGCAGAATCGGGTTGGGCTTAAAGCCAGGCAATGCATCCAATCCCTGGAAACGAGCTTCATCCTCTTCAAACGCCTTGCGTTTCTTCTGTGAAATTTTTTCAATATCTGATTTGCCTGTCATCTCGTCGCCCGGCTTGACGATATTGGCCTTCACGAAAATGTATAGTTTTGACTGATTATCCGACTGGTCAACGCCACGAAATAGTAATCCAATCAGGGGGATATCACCCAAGAGAGGAACCTTTGTGTTCGTTTTATTCTGATTGACAGTCTCGATACCCCCCAGAATAATCGTTGCTCCGGACGGTACAATCGACCACGTTTTTACATTACTGCTGGTCGTATCCAGAGGCTTGGGGTATTCAGTGAGGCCTATTTTCGTCGTCGTTGCACCCGGAATAAAATCTGTTCTGTCTAACTCGATTTCAAGCTGCATTATTTTTTCCGAAGAAATATGCGGCGTAATCGTCAGGGTAATACCTGCCATATAATCTTTGAATGAGACGTCGGTTGTGGTTGTTGGTGCATTAGTACCATTACTGATTATGTTTGATGTTTGTTCCGCAACATATGTTATTTTCTCCGATTTGATCATGCCTTCCTCATTATCCTTAACTAAAATCGAGGGACGTGCCAGCACACGACCATATTCTTTTTTATCCATCAATTTTAGCAGAGCCTGTATATTGTTGTCTCCATAAAAAGCTGTGAAAGGATTTGTTTCCGAAGCAGAGCTGAATGTGCCTTCCAGTGCAGTTCCGCCCGTATTAGTGACAGATGTATTTCCGGTAATTGGGTTTGTCAGTTGTTTAAATGGAGTTGTAAGACCATACTTCTTGGAGATTACATCCAGGTCCATCGTAAATTGGTCATCCTTGGTAATCTCCACCAGTGTGCAATCCAGCAGCACTTGCGGTCGGTATTGATCCAGTTCTTTGATCAACTCTGAAATCCAGAGCTGATTTTTCTTATTGGCATAGACAATCAGTGAATTGGAGGCCTTATCCGCAATAACCCGAATCCGCTCCCCCTGCAAATTAGGCAGAGCAGGTGAGGGACTCGATGTCTGCGCGGTCTGAATCTTGGCATCCGGAGAAGCGGCGGCTGTTTTTGAGGCACGTTCCAGTGTTTCACTGATTAAATCCTCGAGTGTCGTGACCAGTTCTTCGGGTTTCTGGTTTTCCAGTTGATAGACCACATAGGGCGTAGTGACCTGTTCCAGAATCCGGTCCACATGGGAGATCACCAGTGAGACCGCCGCATGTTGACGCGGCGTGGCGTGAATGAGCAGTGAATTGGTCGATTCGAGAATCGAAATCTGCGGCTCGGAAGTGATCATTTCTCTGACCGTACCGCCCTCGGCCGTCGGCAGACTCAGAAACGCGGTCGGTTCCTGGCCGGGCTGCTGAATACCCGGCTGGGTCATCTGGCCGGGCATGGTGCGGGATGTCCCGGTGCTCCCATAAGACGATCCCATTCGGGACGTGGAACTGGTGCCGTACATCGAGCCTTTGGAGCCGGTAATCGAAGAGACGGAATCTTTGGAGATAATTCCCAGATCGCCGAGGGTGCTGACGATTTCCATTGCATCCACATTCTGAATTTCGTATTCCCGGATGGTGCGCTGGTCTTTTTGCTCAACGTCAATATGTTTGATGACCAGTTCAATATCTTCATGCTGTTCGGTGGTGGCATTGACCAGCAGTGAATTGGTGTTGGGACGAATGGAAATAAACGGCTGGTCCGCTCCGGCGGCGGCCTGCTGGGAAGCGGCCTGAGGCATCACCTGCGGCTGAACCGGCTGGCCCGGAGTCGTTGGACGAGTCATACCGGTTGTGGGCTGCTGAGTCTGTTTGCTGACACTGACCTTGGCCAGTCCCAATTCATTGAGCACGCTAATGACTTCCGAAGCATCGACATTTTTAATCTCGTATTCCTTGACACGCCGGAGATTGCGCTGTTTGACGTCAAGGCTGTCGATCAACTCATCGACTATTTTAAGCTGTTCTTCATTGCCAATCATCAGGATACGATTGGTGCGGTCATCTGAATCCAGATACACTGTGGCTTGATCCTGTGCCCCGGAAGCGACGACCGGCTGAGCCATCGGCATCGGCTGCGGCTGACCAGGCTGGCCGGGCTGGCCGGGAACCACCACCGACCTTGGGGTTGGAACAGTCGAAGCGGTTGTTCCCACGGTGATGGTCAGGTTCTGAAGCTGGCCGGCCAGTTTCTGCAGCCGCGGAATCAACTCGCTGGCCTGCATATACTGGAGCTGCCGGCTGGTGTATTTCTTCGGCGTTCCTTTCACATCAATAATCCGCAGCACTTCGGCTATTTTATCCATACGATAGGCATAATCGGTGATAATCATCGTATTGGTTTCATTAATCAGAATAGGGGCCGGGTTGGCCGCACCGAGGTTCATCTGCCGAAGCACATTATTGGCATTGTTGACGTTGATATATTTCAGTTTAAAAATGCTGCTGACCACGACGTCGCCGCGTTCAATCGGCTCATCTTCCTTGCGAAGCTTGGGATCGCTGAATTGCGGCATCTGAGCAACCGGCACAATCGTCACCAGATTGCCGCGACGAGTCATCACAAAGCCTTTGTATCGCAGTACCGATTCCAGGAGGGCGTAGCAGTCCCGGACCTTGATTTTGCCGTCGTGAATTTTCAGCATGACATCGCCGCGCACCTGGGTGTCATCATACATGTAATTGAGGCCCAACTGCTTGCCAACCAGTTCCAGAAGCGTCTTGATTTCCACTTTTTCCGGCAGTGTGATATTCAGTTCCAGTTCTTCTTCCTCTTTGGATATCAATGGCTGAGTCGGGGCGGCCGTCTCGATCTTGGCATCAGTTGCCTTGACAGGAGCATCCGGAATAGCGGTATCAACTTCTTTGGCAGGGGCTTCAGGCTGTGCTGCGGTGTCCTGCTGCGGCGGGGTTTGGGTATCTGTCTGGGGTTCGGCGGCGGCATTTTCTTCCTCTGCCGCTTGTTTCATCAATTGCTCCACAATTTTCTTTAATGCTGCATCATCCCCTTCGGCGACCGGCTGAAGAGTATTGGCATCGGTAACAGGAGTCGGCTCGATTGCGGTCACATCAACAGGCACTGCAGGCTGATTGGGTTCAACCACGGCCCCGGCTTCCGCGGCAACAGCGTTCAGCAATTCGATACCGGACTGATCCGGTTCAGGTGCAGCTTGATTGGGCTCTGCCGGCTGCGGCTGAGGGACAACCTGTGTTTCGACTGGCTGTTCAACTATCGGTTGAACGGTATTCGGTTCGGTTGCTTTGACAGGTGCCATGGGAACGGGAGCGGCTTGCGCTGCGGTAATAGTCGGAGACTGTGCCTGCTGAGCCTGCCAGGCGGTTTCGATTTCCGTCAGTTCAGCGGCCGGAGCCATGACAAGCAACTGGCCTTTATAAACATCAACAATTACCGGCTTTGCACTGCCCCCTTTGGCGGGCGGATCAAGCAATGTCCCCGGCAGCAGCTTTTTAAGCTTGGTCTGAAGCTGGTCCAGTTGTGCTTTGGATTCGCTTTCGGAAATCTGGCCGAGAACTTTCATCTCAACCGGTTCCTTGCGGTCCAGCATCTCCATCAGGGTATAAGCCCGGGTTAATTCAGCCGAATCATCACTGGTCAAGACCACCACCGCAGGCGAATGAGCATCCATCGTGACCTTAATGCTAAGCTGGTTGACCAGTTGGACGGCCCGCTGGTTGTCGGTGTTGCGAAAGCCATAGACCCGGCTGCGCAAAGCAGACTCCGCCCACACACCCGCGGGCATCGCCGCCACCAGGAGCATGCCTGTCAGCACAACCAGAATCCCCGCTACCAGTCCCTGTTTCGATTGTTTCCGTAAACCATTTTTCGAAAGCATATACCACTCCAATGTTGATCCTTGCCCAACAGAATAAAAGGCTTTACAGGTCTCTATTTATACTGATCCTACTTGAATTTTTCCGGTTCGTCGCGGCTAAGTACAGTGGCATCAACCACTTGCTGCTTTTTCTCGCGGAATACTCATACCCATTGGGTATACCGCTGCCATCTGATTTGGCATGAGTTCTTTAACTGCCGCAACGTCCGGCCAACTCATACGCATCAGGGCTATCCTTAATAGACAAAAAAGAAGCCGGTTGGTTCCGGCTTTTATAACCGAGTCCATTCGTCCCTGCGAAACTCACGTCTCGCATCATTATTTTTCGTCAAAAAACCGACGCATCTATCCTTATTTGCGACGATTTTCTATGGCTTTTTATCTTTTTTATTTCAATACGAATTTATCCCGGCTTATTTTGTCTTGTTTTTTGCAGAATCGCCTCCCCCGCTATTTGCCGGAGTGGCTTCCTTTTCCAAATTCTCTTTTTCCTGTTCCAGAATTTTCATCAGGTCAATCCAGGCCTTGTTTTCCTCCTGGCGTTCAGCTTCGGTCTGACCTTCCCGTGCCTCTCCCATTAATTGCTTGATTCCGGAGATACTTTCATCCAACGACTGTTTCCTCTCTTCGACCGTCGGCTCGGGCTCAGGCTGTCTGGGCTGACGAATCGGAACAATCGTTGATGTGGTCGGGCTGGTTGTACGGGTTACGCGTACCGCCCCGGTTGAATCCGGAACCGTTCCCGGCTGCGACTGGTCCGATAAAACTGGCTCTGCCCCGGTTGCCGGATGGGCTGCCGCAGGTTGTGCGACTCCTGCCGGCTGTTCGGAAACCGAAGACGGTCCCATTGCGACAGGCACCGCTTTTTGGTCACCCTTTAACAGAGACTTCACCGGCATCGGCGGCGGGACAAACAACTCCGTATCTTTTTTGCCATTCTGGAAAAGGACGATACTGCCCTCTTTGACCTCATGAATGGTGAATCGTCCGACCGTCTCCCCCTGACGATACCATTTATACCCCTCGGACACCATATTCAGCAAAGCCAGAGATTTTTCAGGCTGACTTTTATATTTGGCAGTAGCCACCAAATCAAATTTGACCGTCTTGGGCGGTGGAGTAATGCCTGACCCTTGTGGAGTTACCGGCGGCTGAACCGGAGGCTGAGGATTTTCAACTTTTTTTGGCTGTGGTGGAGGAGGGGGCGGCGGAGGCGGATCAATCCTCAGGGCAAATGCCGCGGCCTGCGTTACTAATGGAGATACCGCATCTACTTTTTGAGCCATGGTATTTGTCGTCTTTTTTAACTGTTCGACAATCGACGGCTGGTCCAGAAAAGCCTGGACCTCGGCGTTTTGCCGCCAGCCAAAAATCATCACAAACACCACGGCCCCCACCGCCGCGATGATACTGATAAAACTGGTTATGCGTAATGTTCGTAACATACTGTTACCCCGAAATTTACCTTCTTTAAGTAGCGATTCATTCACTGCCTCACTACTTCATTAGACAGTCATTGGCTCAGAAGGTTCCATTTCGGATTATCAATCCCGGAAGCATTCTCAGAGTTTAAACCATCCACTGCAACGAACCGTCAAAGTCGGCCCATCTTTAATCTTAATGTTCAATTCGTCGGTAATATATCGGCGAACAGGACCTTCCTGTTTAGGCGGAGTAATTTCGATTTCGAGACCCAGATTGTCTTTATCTTTCTTCTGATTGACGACCTTCATATATCCGCTTCTGGATTGCATACTTTCAATTTCGAAAGGCTGTCCATAATTATTCACAATCCAGACCTCGCGTATGATGGCTACGCCGGGTTCGGCATTCTGCAGGACAATCCGCGGGGGACGCAGCTCAAAGGCCGGCAACGCGGTGTAGCTAACCATGACCTGTTTAGCCTGCGGATGGTCAACACCTACTTGGATTACCCCGGCAGTGAGTTCCTGGAGTTTGGAAATATCCACTTTGGGAGAAATAACATGCTCGACAGCTTTATTTTTGGGGTCGAAATCAGCGGTGATTGCCTGGCCGTTGGAGGTAAAGCTGGTGATAGCAAAGGGCACATTGTCGAGACATTTGACCTTTATTTGTGGAATTCCTGCGTTTTCTTTATTCAGATACAATTCAACCCTATTTGGGTCCACAACAACTTTTACTTCCACGGTAGCTTTAATTACTATTTCCGCTTGTGGCGTCATAGGATCATTACTAATGACATACAGGTGCTTAGATGTTGCACCTGCATAGGAAGGGGCATGGAATGTTATTTCAATCACACCACTCTCGCCGGGGGCGTATTCCTTTTTGGTCAGCTCGGGGACGGTGCAGCCGCATGTACTCTGGACATGGTCTATTTTTAATAGGCTCTTCCCGGCATTGGAGAATTTAAATTGGCACTTATTATAGGTTTCAGGCCCAATAACTCCAAAATCATGTTCGGTCTTTTCGAGTTGTATTTTTGGCGAATCCGCAGACACGACCTGGGGCTGAGTGCCGGCAGGGACAGGAGCAGGTTTTACCGGCTGAGCAGGGACGGGAGCCGGACTGGGGGTTGTTTCAACCTTTGCGGGTTCAGGTGTTGTTACTCCAGTCGAAGCCGCTTCTTTTTGGCAGCCAGTCAGTGCAAAACAAAACACCACGGTTGCAATTGCCCAAATCGAAACCAAACGCTGTGCCATAACCATTGTTTTCGTCCTCACAAAAAACATTTTTTTATATCCTTTTTTTGCCGATAAACAAGTTATATAGTGTAACACAATATATAAGATAAACAACTTTGTTTTCGGTTCTTAACCGGATAGAACTTTACAAGAACCTTTTGTCTAAGTAAAATCATAGCCGTACTTTATGGCATTTTTTAGCGGAGTCTTTTAATGGCAGAATCGGGCAAAACCCTGATATCAATAGTGATACCCGTGTTTAATGAAGCGGACAACATCGGCCCTCTCCATTCTGAAATTACGCAGGCCCTAACGGGGCGGTTCAGCTATGAGATTCTTTATGTCGATGACGGCAGCTCCGATAACAGTCTGCCCTGCCTGATTGATATTGCTCAAAAAGATGCTCACACCCGGGTGATTCGGTTCCGCCGGAATTTTGGTCAAACCGCAGCTTTAAGCGCTGGTTTTAAATATGCCAAAGGAAATATTGTTGTTCCGCTGGATGGAGATGGCCAAAACGACCCTGCGGATATTCCAACACTGGTTGCCAAACTCGAGGAAGGATATGATATTGTCAGCGGCTGGAGAAAGGACCGCCAGGATAATCCGGTTACCCGAACTCTGCCGTCCCGGATCGCCAATTGGCTGATTGGGAAAATCACCGGCGTCAAGCTGCATGATTACGGCTGCACGCTCAAGGCATACCGGGCGGAATCGCTGGCCCCGATTCGTTTGTATGGCGAGATGCACCGGTTTATTCCCGCACTGGCAAGCTGGGGCGGTGAAAAAGTGACGGAAATGGCGGTCAATCACCGTCCGCGGACGCGCGGCAAAACCAAATATGGATTGAACAGGACATTCAAAGTCGTTCTTGACCTGATTACGATTAAATTTTTGTCTTCCTTTTCGACCAAACCCATTTATGTCTTTGGCGGGCTGGGCGGATTGAGTCTTCTGGGGTCAATTTTGGGGATTCTCGGGGTTTTATATTATAAATATATTTCTCCGGAACATTTGTCGATGAACCGAAATCCCCTGCTGATTGTGTCGCTGATTTTGATGACCACCGCGATCCAGTTTGTTCTGATGGGCCTGTTGGCGGAGATTCTTGTACGAACCTATCATGAATCTCAGGATCGCGCCACTTATATCATCGACAAGATATACGGAACTGCTCCGCAACGAACCGAAGAGATCTAACCCCCTTTTACACAGGAAAGCCTATGAGCCGGCACAAAGCAAGGCAGCCCGTCCAGCACCCTGAAACGATTGCCCCGCCCACGGCGCGATTTCCACTGTGGATTGTGGAACTCGTGGTGGTCCTGATATTGGCGGGAATTCCTTTTGGCCTGGGCAAATTTTTTGAACTCAACCAGCCCGACCCCTTTGACGGCGGGGCCTATACCTACTCGGCATGGCATCTACACCAGGGCGGTTTATTGTGGAAAGATGAATTAGCGTCCGCGCAGCCGGCAACTCTGTTCACGAATTACCTCGGCGTTGTCCTGTTTGGATTCAGCGAGACGGGGCCGGAAATCATCCAGATGCTTCTGCAACTGGGGGCATTGGGGCTGCTTTTTTATACGGCGCGAACCTGTTTCGGCAAAATCGCCGCACAGCTTTCCACGGCCGTCGCAGCGATTTATCTATCCGCACCTTTGATTGCCAAATACGGCAATGTCAAAGAACAGTATATGATCGCGTTTATGGTCATGGCGGCCTGCTGCCTGATGCTGGCGATGCGAACGCAAAAGATTTGGCTGTGGGCGGCGGCGGGGGCTGCCATCATCTGGCCTTTTTATTTCAAGCCCACGGGGTTATCCATTATCACCGCGACGGGATTGTTTCTGGTCTTGCTGCTGGTTTTCAAACGCGTGACTGTGTTTCAGTTTGCATTTCGACTGGTCCTGCTGGCGGCGGGGGCACTTATCGGAATCCTTCCGCTGGCGTTTTTTCTGTATCAGAAATCCGACGGGCACAACACCCATCTTGGTGAAACAACGCCCGTTTTGCTGATTGTCTTGGCACTCTTCACGGCGGGCATTGTCCTGGCCGCCAAAGGGATTCGAATGGGCTGGCAGAAATATCAGGTTACGGCCAAACTGAAAGCGGTTCCGAAGTATTATTGGAAATTCGGCCTGATCGCGATTGGTATCATGTATATCGCGGGCATTCTCATCGTCTGGATTGGGTCGTGCTCGTATCATGCCGACCACAAGATGGAGGATCTGGGCGACTATCTTATGTCCACTCCTCTGGCTGCGGTGCCTTACCATGTGTTTGACGGTGCACATTCCTTTGCCGGGAAACTCTGGAAGACGCTCAAGACCAATGATGTTTATCTGACGGGCAGCCGGAAGTATATGGGCTTTAAAGAGCAGGCTCCCATCGTATTGCGTTATTATGGCAAACTGAATCTGCCGATTACCCTGGCACTGCTGTCAATTGGGACGGCGGTAGTTCGTCTGCTGCTGCGATGGCGTCAACGCAAAAATCAAAGTCCGCTTGAGCCGCAGGACTGGCTGGTCTGGTTTCTGGCGGCCTGGTGGATCTTGGATATGGCTCTTGTCTGGGTCAGCCCGCGTTCATATGAGCAATATTATCTGCCGATGTGTGCCTCGGCGGCGACTCTGAGCGGATATGCGGTCTGGCGCTGCATGGAAAACTGGAATCCGGTTCGGACTGTTGCGGGGAAATTCATCTGTCCGGCGGCACTGCTGATCTTTATCATGATGGTCTTTCCGATTTTTGCAGGGATCACGCACAGCCCATTTTCCGGTACTGAGTATAAAGACGAATATCGCAAAAAAACCCGCTCGCGCGGCTATGCCCAGCTCTGGGACGAAACGCAGGCCCGCCGGCAGGGGCGGACCATTCAGCCGTGGGAAACTCTGGGTGATTACATCCGAACCCACAGTACAACAGAGGAACAAATCTATGTCTGGGGCTGGTATCCCGGCATCTATGTCAAGGCCCAGCGGCTCAGCCCCGCCCCCAAGGCGTTTGAATCCCAGATGCATATTTACTCCCCAACCATGCTGGGCTTTGAAATCGGGGGGATTCTGCAATCGTTTGAAAAAAATCCGCCGCGGTTTATCGTGGATGCCCGCAAGAAGGAATTCCCATGGAGAGTGCCGCCGCTGGAATTGTGGCCGCAGGTGCCCAAAGAGCTGTCGGGTTCTTATGCCGGATTTCTTTCGACTGAGCCGCAGGTTGTTCGGCGGTTTGAAGCATCCTTTTCGGCCTTTTTAAAACAGCAGCTTGCCTCGGTTTCGCCGGAGGAATATCTGCGTTTTGAAGCAATGAAACCCCTGCGCGACTATGTGATGCAGCACTATAAGATCGTCGGTGTTTACGGCAACATACATGTTTTGTTTGAGCGCAAGCCCACGGCTGAGATGCCAACAAATACCGTTTTGCCACGAAGTGAGAATTAAATGGAATGCCTTCTGCATAAATTATTA
>JBDKVE010000260.1:0-14063 GCA_039679345.1 Anaerohalosphaeraceae bacterium | reverse complement strand
TGCTGGTTGCATTCATGATTTTGGTGTGTGCGGTTGCCTTCATCATGTTCTGACCCAGCAGAACCACAAACGCAATCATCCAGAATGAACCTGTCCCCGGGCCGAAAAAGCCATCATAGAAGCCAATAATCAGACCCGCCGCCAGATAAAAAACCTGCGGATGCGTCCTCGGTTTCTGGTCGATGTGGCCCAGGTCCGGCGAAAACAGCAGATAGAAAAAAATGATTGCCAGCAGAATTGGAATGATCATCCGCAGAAAATCCGCTCCAATCATCTGGATGGCAATAGTGCCGATGGCCGCGCCGATGGCGGTAAAGACAATCCCCGGGATGGTGTGACGGATATCCACCAGTTTTTGGCGGGCGTAATGGACGGAAGCCGTGCAGGAACCGAATGTGGCCTGGAGCTTATTGGTCCCCAGGGCAAGATGCGGGTCCAGGCCGGCAGCCAGCAGGGCCGGGATGGTGATGATGCCTCCGCCGCCGGCAATGGAATCCACAAAGCCGGCGATAAAGCCCACTACCCACAGCAAGCCTAAAGCCTGTATCGATAATTCCATGCGGCTGCTTTCTAATCATAATCCGTCGGCAGGTCCGGATTGCGGAGATGCTCGAAGAAACGTTTGATCTGATGCGGCATCGTCCGCGACTGCGACAAGGGCGGGATTTCGTCTTCGCCGAAGAATGCGATTTCGCTGGTTTCGTGGCTGCTGGCAGGGGCCCCGCCGATGATTTCGCAGTGGAAGAAAAATTTATAGATATTGAACGGATAGAACGGCGTATGTCCGTGCTTATTGCGGTCCCAGACGGCCAGCAGCTTGAGCACGCGGACCTTGTAGCCGGATTCCTCCCAGACCTCACGGATGACATTTTCCGCTGGTGTTGAACCGACATCGCACCAGCCGCCCGGCAGTGTCCAGCCGCCGTCTTCGATTTCCTTGACCAGCAGAATCTTATTGTCTTTGAAAATCACGCCGCGGCAGTCGGATTTCGGCGTCGGGTAGCCGCAGTCTTTCTGCAGCATGGAGATAATGGTGTCGGCGTCGAGGTCTGTATGGCGTTCGAGAATCTGTGCGGCAATCCATGCAATCTTTTCATGCCGCTGCTTTTCATAGACATCTTTGGCAAAGGCCTTGCCCGCCTGCGAGATAGCCTTTAATTCCGCGGCAATGGATAGCCAGTTAAATTGATTTGACTGATTAGATACCATATCTGTTTTCACTATTTGGGAATACATAGGGACGTTGGATCATTGTTACAGTCCACTAACCAGGAAGAGACCATAATAGCTAAATCATTCAAATTTACAGTACAGTCGTAATTAAGATCTCCGGCAATTACATAATTGCACATATCGTCTGATTTTATCGCTAAACTTAAGCCTTGTCCTGCGGCAATAGCAATAAATCCCGTATTGGGAGAAGGAATATCACATTCTCCACTATTGTTGTCTCCCCAGGCAATGATCGATCCATCTTGTTTCAATCCCAGTGCATGATCATATCCCATGGAAATCGCCATAAACTCAGTATTTGGTGATGGGACATTACATGCTCCAGCCCCATTGTATCCCCAGGCCGCAATAGAACCATCCCGCTTGAGCCCCATGCTTTGATGATAGTTTGCAGAAATTGCTATAAAGTCTGAGTTTGGTTCAGGAGTATTACATTGCCGCTGATAATTGGCTCCCCATGCAACAATAGAACCATCGCGTTTAAGCCCCAGGCTATGAAAAAGCCCGGCGGCAATGGCTGTAAAGTCTACATTGGGCGAGGGAACATTACACTGACCATAATTATTATTACCCCACGCGACCACTGTTCCGTCATTTTTTAATCCAAGGCTGTGTTCCCAGCCGGCGGCAATCGCTATAAAATTTGCATTGGGTGAAGGAATATTGCATTGGCCATATTGATTATCTCCCCAGGCACTAATAATTCCGTTTTCTTTGAGCCCCAGATGAAAATCCTCCCCACTGGCGATTGATTTAAAATTAGTATTGGAATCAGGTATTTTTGCTACACTCGGCCCACCCAACACAGCAATAGAACCATTCAATCTCAAGCCCAAACAGCTCCAATAACCAGAAACAGCGGTGAATCCAGAGTTGGGAACAGGAATATTGCATTGGCCCCCGGCATTGCTACCCCATGCCACGACAGTTCCGTCTTCTTTGATGCCCAGGCAGTAATTGTATCCTGCGGCAATAGATATAAAAACTTCATCTGGAACAGAAGTAACATCATCTGGCAGTCCCCACACGCAAACAGTTCCATCCTGTCTAAGACCCATATATAAGCCTTGACCCGCTGCAATGGCTTTATAACCGATATTAGGCGATGGCGAAAATGGAATATTACCCCATACTACAATTGAATTATCCTGCTTGAGACCGACACTGAAATCATTTCCTGCAGCAATTGCCACAAAATCATTATTTGGATTTGGAACATTGCATTGTCCAAAGAAATTATCTCCATAAGCGACAATACTTCCGTCCTCTTTCAATGCTAAATAATGTCTCATTCCGGCAGCGATAGCGGTATATTGGCAATCAGAAGGAAAGGGTTCATAACCATATGGCACCATCATTCCCCAGGATACAATAGTGCCGTCTTGCTTTAATCCTAAACTGTAATCCATAGAAGCGGCAATTGCAATAAAATCAATATTAGGTTGAGGAACGTCACAAGCTCCTAATGCATTGTTTCCCCACGCAACGATAGAACCATTGTCTTTAAGGCCAAGACAGTGCGAATTCCCAACTGAAACGGCCACAAAGTCTGCATTGGGTGAAGGAGCGGGGTAGTTGCCGCCCCACACTTCGATAGAACCATCTTTTTTGAGGCCTAAACTGGTTCCCCCCCCTCCCGCCACAGCTTTAAATTGTTGGGACAAATCAACGCCTACACGGTGAGCACCCCATCCTATAATCGAACCGCTTTGTGCATGTCCCCAGCTATAAACTGCAGATAGTATCATCAAAGTGCTAAACCAAATATTCTTCCTCATAGACGACCCTCTTCAAAATTTGGAAAATAACAACCCTAAAAGACTAAAGAGTGTATATCATAGCTGTTTTTTGATTAAAAATCAAGATATTTATCATACAGATGGCCGATTATTAGGATGTCGTACGACTGAATTGCCCCGCCTGCTTACCCGCTAATGCTCCTGTGGACCAGGCGATCTGCAGATTGTACCCCCCGCAGGGACCGTCGGCGTTGATGACTTCGCCGGCAAAGAACAGGCCGGGACAGAGTTTGGACTGCATGGTTGTGGGTTCGATTTCGTCGAGGCTGACGCCGCCGCGGGTGATGGTGGCCTCGCCCAGCGGACGAATCGTCTGGATTGTCAGCGGCATTTCTTTAATCAGGCGAATCAATTCCCGCCGGGCGTCTTTGGGCAACTGGCTGGCCAGGACCGGTCGGCCCTCCGGCTGAATCTGTTCGACCAGGTACAGCGTCAGCGCCCGGGGTAAAAGATCGGTAATGACCCGGGCAATTTCCTGCCTTGGATAGGTGGTACAGCCGTCGAGAATAAACTGTTCCACCTGCTGGAAATCTTTGGACGGGCAAAAGTCCAGCTTGATCGGCAGCGGCTCCGGATGGCTGTGGATATAATCGGTAATCGACCGCGACAGGTCGAAAATCACCGGCCCGCCGACACCGTCATCGGTAAACATCAACGGTCCGATGGTCTGAATTTTTTTGTCGTCAATCACCGTGCTGACCCGTACCTCCGGCACCCCCACACCCTGCAATCGCGTCGGCCAGGTTTCGACCGTCGTCAGCGGCGCCAGCGCGGAACGCGGCTCGGCAATGGTATGGCCGAGGGCCTGTGCCAATCGATAGCCATCGCCGGTGGAGCCGGTAAACGGCCAGCTCATTCCGCCGGTGGTGATAACTACCGCATCGGCCTCATAACTGTCGTTGCCTGCCTTCAGGGCAAACCCGCCGCCGTACAGTTTATCAAGCGTCTCGATGCTTCTTCCGTGGACGAATATGACCCCCGCACGCCGTGCGGTATCGAATAGAATCCGGCTGACATCCGTTGCCCGGTCGGTAATCGGAAAGACGCAGCCATCCTTTTCCAGCTTGGTGGCCAGTCCCTTCTGGGCGAAAAACTGCCGCACGGCCTCCGGCGTAAATTCGTACAAACTGTGCTTGAGAAATCGCCCACAGAAATCGTATTCGCGGACAAAATCCTCAACCGTTCCGGTATGCGTCAGATTGCAGCGGCCCCGGCCGGTCTTGAGCAATTTTCGGCTGATGCTGGCGTTTTTCTCGATGACTGCGGTCTTGGCCCCCGTCTGCGCAGCAAATATCGAAGCCATCAGGCCCGCCGCCCCGCCCCCAATAATGCATACATCATATTTCATACGTGTATTCTAAGTCGAAAATCGGGCAAATCCAGTCTTTTTAGGGAAAGATTAATAATTTTGAGCCCGGCTCGGTGCGGTTCTTTTTGCGTAATCCTCTAAAAGCACCTGCTCGGCCCTGTCCTGCTGATACCAGAAGGCCACGCTGATGAAATCATCGCCGCTTTCCAATTGCCCGGTTTTAAAGTCATTGCCCTGAAAACGCCTGTTTTGAATCACCGCAGTAAAACTCTTTTGAAAACGAACCGGATTCGCCAAATACCACCGGTACATGCGATACTGCTGCTTTTCGTTCTGGATATACCCCACATACGACATGGAAAAACAGGAACCAAAACCCCAGCAGGAACCATATTCATCTTCCGTTCCGGGAGTATGCGTCATGCTTTTGCCGTCAATGCTGAATACGGTGTCGCCCTCGCCCCACCAGCCGGTATATTTGGAATAGACCTGCAGAAAATTGCCGACATAATGTCCACGTCCCTGGATTTTCAGAACGGGGTGAAGTCCTTTTTGGGTCGGATTGGACCGAACCCATTGACAATACAGCCGGCTTTTTTCTTCCCTGAATGTGTCCTCCAGAACATAATCAATCCCGTAGGCGACCAGGTGGTCATAGGTCTTATCGCCATCATTGACCAGATAAAGCCGTGCTTTTGCTGAAAAAGGCATCGGCAGATACGACATATAGCAAAGGTGATTGACCTCCATCGGCAGGGATTTATAATCGCAGGTCTGTTCGTTAAATACGCCAAAGAACGCTCCGAGCGGGACATTCACGCCGGGAAATGCCTGGTCGTCCCAGAATATCTTGAGAACCAAACCGTCATAAATCCGTCCGTTACTGTCATCCGTAAAATAAAAATAGGTGATTTTTCCGGCCCCATTGATGGACCCGATGCACTTTTCTTCCCCCGGTTTGAGGACAAAATGGTCGTATTTGCACTGTACGCCGGAGACGCCGTCGGTAATCTCGTATAAATCCGTCAACGGCTCAGCACAGCACAACGAAACTGCAAACAACAAAAGACCACACCATTTTCGCGGATTCACGTGATGCACCTCCAATGCGATACGATTTATCATATATTTTCTTGTCCCGCCAACCGTCATAAATAAAATGAGTGGGTCTGTAAGCCGAGTTTTGTATCCGTGGTAAACGGATGGCGACCATTACACTGGACCGGCCGTTGCCGGCAGGCTCTGCCGACAGGTCTCCCCATCGGCATGCAACCTACCCGCCGGATTTTGCCCGGGCCAGGCTACCGGCTTGCTTGGTCTTGCAGGCGGCGGGGTTTTCCGTGCCGTCACCGTTACCGATGACGCGGTGCGCTCTTACCGCACCATTTCACCCTTACCGAAGCCCCGAAAGGCCCAGGCGGTATCTTTTCTGTGGCACTGTCCCGCGGGTCACCCCGGGCGGTCATTAGCCGCCGCCGTGCCCTGTCCTGCTCGGACTTTCCTCCGGAGCTTTCACTCCGGCGGTCGCCCGACCCACTCAGCATGGCATTATAGACGAAATACAACAGATAGAAAAGGATGTTTTGACTCCAATACTATTTTCTGCGGATTTTTGGAAACATTCTTACTTCTGGCCTGTCATAGTAAGTATAGTAAGGCGGCAGAGAGCTTAAGTATCAAATAGGACGGCAATAATCTTGAACTCGGCAGGGGCGATGGTCAACGCATTGCATGGTGAAGTATGATTTGGGAATACAAAACAATCAAATTGGCGGCGACGGGCTTTTGGGTAGGCGGCAAAATCGACGAACTCCGGCTGGATCAGATGATGAACGACCTTGGACAGCAGGGCTGGGAACTGGCCGCGGCACTGGATACCAACGAAGCCTATGGCAATACCAAAGATATCGTCGTGATCTTCAAGCGACCTAAAAGCTGAATCAAGACATAGCGCTGTATAACGAAAGGAGTTGGCTATGAAAGGCAAAATCATAGCGTTCTGCCTGACCGTCTGGCTGGTTACCGGATGGGCACAACCCGCGAACGACCCATCCATTCAGGAAATTATTTTAGAAGTTCGAACCAATCTCCAGCGTTTCCCTGTGGCAATGGATATTGAGACGATCACCTCCGCCCTTGATCCAAACGGTCTCAAGCCTCCGAAAGTTTTGCAGAAGGAAATTGTTCAATACCGCAGCGACGGCCGGCGAATCGATATTCTTTCAAAGCGATTTTCACCTGACAAAGGCGGCCAATATATTTCCGACGATTTTTCCACGCGTCGGTTTTTCAACGGTACCGTTGCCTTTTTCAACCAGAACAGTGCCGGGTTTCAAACATTCACTCTTCAATCGCCAGAGGCAATTCAAACAGATGCCGCATTTGTTCCTGCACATGGAAATTGTCTGGATGGGTATTTCAGTCACAATAACCGGGACGGCCACTGGACGGACGTGTTTGAAAAAGAAATCAACAGTGTTGTCCTGTTGGATGAAAAAGAAGCTGTGGATGGAGTTTTTTGTCTGGTTCTGAAGGCTGATACCGCCTGCGGCAATTATACCCTCTGGCTGGACCCGCAGGAAAAATACTGTCTCCGTAAAGTGCACATCATGCTTGATTCCAATGACCGCGTGTGGGGCAAGCCGCTGAAGGAATCGTCCATACCACTCCAGTGTTATGGACCTGACAATCGGCGGCATTACCAAAGCATGGAGGTTCTTCTGGGTGACGTGAAAACGGAAACTGTCAGCGGCAAAACAATTCCTGTCTTTGGGCTTTATACGGAACACTGGACATTCAATGATGGTTATCGCATGGACAATCAGTATCAAATCCGCCGCAGCAACATTGTATTCAATCCGGATTTCGGGGCGTTGGGGGCATTTGAAATGAAGATGCCGGAAGGAACCGTCTTTCAGGAATCTCTGGGTAATGGAAACTTCAAAAAATACACATGGTCACAGGGAAAGCTAATCCCCGTGAACAAAAAGTAAACTCAGCAACGCAATAACAAATTACAATTGCTCAATACTATCGAAGGATTGAAATCATCCCCGCTGGTTCAGCTCGGCATCTTTTTGCAGGGCTTTGGCGGTCTGGTCGGCGCGGAACTGGTCGAATTTGTCGGCCAGCGTTTTATCGCTTAACGCCAGAATCTGCACCGCGTAAATCGCCGCATTTTTCGCCCCGGCCTTGCCGATGGCCATCGTCCCGACCGGCATTCCCGGAGGCATCTGTACGGTACTGAGCAAGGCATCCAGCCCATTCGGCCCATCGGTCGCCTGCAGCGGCACGCCGATAATTGGCAGCGTCGTATGAGCCGCCATCGCCCCCGCAAGATGGGCCGCCATGCCCGCTGCCGCGATGATGACCTTGACGCCATTGTCTCTGGCTGTCCTGGCAAACTCGCCCACCTGTACCGGCGTCCGGTGGGCCGACAAAATCCGCACAATCGGATCGATTCCGAAATACTTAAGCTGATCCACACAGTTTTGCATCGACGACAGGTCGCTGTCGGAACCCATTAAAACCGCCACCGGGGATTTTTTGCTTGCCATTGTTTTTCCTCACCAAAACAGATATAATCAGAGCGTTATAAAATGTCATTATCCGGTTGAGTATCATAGCGGCAACCGACATTTTTGCAAGGAATAAACAGATGATTCGCAGGCCCGCAGTAGCAGGACAATTTTACGCTGGAACTCGTCGGGAATGTCTGGCCGAGATTGCCGACTGTCTGCCCAGAAGCCCGTTGAACATGGCCCTGCCGGAAACCATCGCCGCCGGCATTGTGCCTCACGCCGGCTGGGTCTTTTCCGGCGATCTGGCCGCGATGGTTTTCGCCGCTATCAAACAGGTAAAACAGGAGCCGGATACCTTTATTATTTTGGGCGCTGCACACGGCTGCTATGACCTTGGCCCTGTCATCTTCCCCGAAGGCGCATGGGAAACCCCGCTGGGACAAATCGAAATCGATGCGGACTTAACTTCACAACTCATCGCCCTTGGAGCCCGCCCGGATGCGCAGGCCCATCGCCACGAACACTCCATCGAAGTGCAGGTTCCGTTTATCCAGCATTTATTCCCCAAAGCCAAATTAGTCGCCGCCATCATGCCGCCGGCGTCAAACGGTTATGAATGCGACTTTGGCCAAAAGGTCGGTACGCTGCTGAAAACCAAAAGCATCAACGCCGTCTGCATTGCCTCAACCGACCTGACCCATTACGGCCCGCGATACGGCTTTGCTCCCAAAGGCCCAGGCCCCAACGGTATTCACTGGGCGCATTCCACCAATGATATGGACTTTATCAATCACGCATTGAAAATGGATTCCGAGCATCTGGTGCAATCATCCCTTCAACATGAAAATGCCTGTGGTCCGGCGGGCGCGGCTGCCGTGGTTGCAGCCGCCAAAGCTATCGGACGTACACAGGGATATCTTCTGGCCCACTCCAACAGCTCGCAGGTTTTGGAAGATAAATTCCATCAATCCAGCTCCGAATCCGTGGGATATGCCGCCATTGTCTTCTAAAAAGACACAAGACGCCTTAAATCCTGTTTTGCCCGAGATATATTAATTTTGCTCTCAAAATACGGTTTTGTCGCGGTTATGTACGGTGGATTGACCCGGTGAGTCTATTGTTCGCGGCAAAATTTTACCCAATTATTCTTTCACGCAATAACTTCCACCCCTGCTCCGTCTATCATTTCAGAACAAGGGCCCCAAAAAGTAAAAAAGTTAAAACCCTGAATTGTGAAAGGATAGAATTATGTTTAAGAGAATAACAATCGTTGCAATACTCGTCGCTTTGGCGTTACCGGTCCTGGCAGCTCCCGAACAGGAAAGAGGCACCTGGGGTAAAGAGAAAGCGCCCGCTGCTCCCGCAGAGCCGCAACGTGAACAAACTCCCGCTATGCAGTTGAATCGCTGGCTGAATGAATTCAACGCCGCCTATGAAAATCGCGATGGCGAAAAGATGGAACGGCTGCTGGACAGGCTTGATGCCGTCAAGAGCAAGATGCCTGAGATGCCCCGATTTGATAACTGGGTTGGCGAAGTGAAAGAAGCTTATAAAGCCGAAGATGTTGAGAAAATGGGATCGCTTCTGGAAAGAGCAAATCATTTCCGCCAGGCTTTGAACACACAGCTCCAGCAGGGTCGTCGTATGCGTCAAGGACAGGGTCAGCGTGAAGGTTTTGCCCCGGATCAGGGTGAACAGCAGCGCCCCGTCGAACAATTTCGTCAAATGCGTCAGCTTCGTCAGCAGCGACAGCTTCAGAATCAGCCCGGCAGCGAGTTTGATAACGCCGCTTCCTTCGCCGAACAACCCCAGGCTCCCGGCCGTCAGGGTCGCGCTTTTCGCGGCCAGGGTCGAGATACGGATGCCCGCGGCCCCGAAGCAGCACCGCTTCGCGGCAATAGACAATTCCGTCAGGGTTTACGTGGTCAGCAGCAGCGCCCCGATACCCCGATGCCAATGTTAAAAAATCGCGAGGCACTCAAAGATCAATTCCATGATCAGTTCCGTAGTCCCCAGCCCGGCCAGTTCCGCGGTCAACGCGGCCAGGGATTCGGCAGAGGAAATGATGCCTGCCCGTTCTGCCAGGCTCCCCGTCAGCAAAGACAGCGTGATGGCATCGAAGGAAATCGTCCCAATGTCGAACGTCCTGATGCCCAGCGTCCCAATGCCGAGATGAATTTGGGTGGCCGTCAGAATCAATTTGGTCAGCAGCAGCCAATGCAGCCCAACTTTGGTCCCCGCAACTTCGCACCTCGCGGACAGATGGGCTATGGCCGGATGATGCCGCAGGGTCGGTTTAATCGCCCCGATATGGATGCCGCCCCGATGGCCCCTCGCGGTTACGGTCGGCCCAACATGGGACAAAACAGAATGATGCGTCCGGATTTCGCCCCCAACTTTAATAATCAGGGCCGTGGATTCGGCGGGCGGATGAACCAGCCCGAACGATCTGAGATGGACGATTTCTGGCAGGATTAATCAAAATTAAATGAATCAAAAGAGGACCCTACGCGTCATGCTCTTTGAACAACACTCATAACCGCCTCATAACCTGACCTGAGGTTTTTAATGGTGAGCCGATCATGCAGCCCTGCGGATCGGCTTTCTTTTTTATATACTTTGATCTGGAGTGTTATTGTTCACTGTCCCATTGGAATCTAATTGAGCCCCCTCTTTTGTTGACGATTGAGCAATGGCTTCTACTTTTTCCCAGTTAATAACTTTTGATAAAAAAGGCCACTGTTTTTTTGCGGTTCGAAACCAGGCATGGTTCTGCAATAATATACCCAAAAGCAGCCCGGCCAGCAGGTAGGTTAGTTTAGAATTGATATAGTGATACATCAAATAAAACAAACAGCCATACAAACAAAAGAAAAACGTATAAATCTTGAGCATACCGCGATAGATAAACCCCATTGAGCAATGATGTTCTCGTTGTCCAAGAAAAATACGTGCCAGGCGGGACTCATCCGGAACTCCCATAAAGGATTGTCCCTGAAGCGATTTCGTCCCCGGTAATTTTCCCATCAATCCCAATACAGCCCCCAAAAGTCCCATACTGATAGGAAAAACTAAAACGACTGCACCGGTAAACCAAGGCATGGGATCATCAGTATTGCTATTATTGTTCACCAATAATGAAACGATAACTCCTGTCCAACCCAATACTGCTGATATAACTGCAAATGTGATGATCCATGACACAATGAAAAATATCCTCTTCATATCCTTGGTATCCTTCTACCCTCTGGTATTCTGATTCATCCATGTTAGCCTTTTGTAAATCATACAAAAACCGTATGTGGGATTATACATTGCCCAGGTATAAGTCTCAATCCAAAATATACATGCTGAATTCGTCATGAGGAAAACATAAGGTTTGTATAAGTGTTGGCAGGCGCAAAAAAACGGTCCCCGTTTCGGCTGTCGAAACGCGGACTTAATATAATCGTATAATAGCGGATAATGTTTTATTGTTATGCGGCTCGTTGAAATCTTCCTTTTTTGGAAGATCGGCGGCCCCGGGCCCGTGGTGTCATCGCACGGTTTGGTCGAATAAATACAATGTTTGTGCTGTCGCGGCCCCATAAATCGTTTCCCCATCAAAAGTTGAATCATTTATTAGTATTGCTTACATCTAAAGTATAGATAATAAAAAAGACCCGGTCAAAAACAGAAAATCATCTTTTTTGGGTCTGTCGGCGGATCAGTGCCGCTTTTAAAGGCCATCGGTGGATTGGTCCGAGTATTGAAGCGGATGGTTTTGATTGTCATAAAACACCCCATAATTGCGTAAGTTATTATTTATAATGGCTTTAGTGATTAATATGCAAATGCCGCTGGTGCAAATCGTCTTTTTTAGTCATCCGGTGGACCCCGACCCGCTTCCACTGCCTGATAGTATCTCGCATTACCTGGTTTCATATTTAAACCCCCACGGTTGTGACTGAAGTTTTAATCGTTTCAACAAAGGTGAGTATATCAAAATGGGGGTTTTAGTTCAAGGAGATGTGAAGAATAAATGAAGATGTGTGCTGGGAAATCTTAAAATAACGTCATATCAGTATTGATAGGCTGTATTATAAGACTATGTCGGATTTATATATAAAGATTTTTTGTTTTTTATTCTGGTTTATTGCTCGGCCGGGTACATAAATTCGGGCATTCGGCGGACTTTGCCGTCGGCATCGACGCAGGCCAGGATCGTGGTTCCCTCGACCAGAATAACGCCGGTGGTTTTGCGTTTTAAGACGTAAGTATGCTCCACGCGGGCACTTGTGATTTTCGTGCAGGTGGCGGTCAGCTCCAGTGCCTCATCATAAAAGGCAGGGCGTTTGTATTTGCAGGTCAGTTCAGCCACGACAAAATACACCCCGGCCTTTTCGAGATCGCTATAGGCCAGCCCGTTGACCCGCAGCAACTCCGTCCGGGCCATCTCGAACCAAACCGGATAAACGGTGTGGTGAATCACGCCGGACTGGTCCGTCTCGGAATATCGCGGCACGACCTCAATCGTATAGGACGGAATCTTCGTACAATCCGGAAAGTCCATCGGTTTCATTTGTATTTCGTCTGTTCTGGGTTTTACTCGCATCGTTTTTATACTGAATCCTGCTTGATATTTTCCAATTCGTCGCGGCTAAAGAGCTATCAGCCGCCAGTTTCCAGCACTATCTTTATCACCGCGGCTGCGTAGGGTAACGTTACCCCGTGAATACACGCGGCATAAAAGCGGCCTATGGCCGCCGCGGAATAATCATACCTGTTGGGTATACCTCACCATTAAACGCGATAGCGTACCACAATTCCGCCGGTTTTCAACTGTTTGGTAAAAACGTGGAACCACCGATTGCGCTGATTACGCAGATAAGGATACAAATCCAAAACACAAAATTCTAAACTCGAAGCAGGGAGGCTTCGACTACGCTGCGACTCCCGCTACGCGACTTCCGTAATATAATTTTTCTTCAGCAGCCGCCAGAATACTACGGCAAACGCCGTCAGCGGAATCGCCAGCATCATGCCGAGAATCCCGCCCAACGCCACGCCCCAGAAAAAGACAGCGAAAATAATCAGCGCCGGATGCAGCCCCGTACGATTGCCCATAATCCGTGGCGTCAGAATATTGCCTTCAATCGCCTGCACCACACAGAATACAACCAGCACCAGCACCACCCGCAGGATGCTTCCCTCCACGCCGAAATACGCCAGCGGAATCGCCACACACAGCCCCGCGATGCTTCCGAGGTAGGGGATGATGTTGAGCAGACCCAGCCCCATGCCGATAATCAGCCCGTAGGGCAGCCCGACAATCACAAAGCCGACGGCATACAGCACCCCCTGAGCCAGCGCGATGATAATCTGGCCGCGGAAAAACGTCAGCAGAATATCGACAAACTGCTCCAGCAAATAAATCACGTCATTTTTCGTTTTCGGTTTCAAAAACGGCAGAAACTCGGCAAGCTGCCGGGGCCGGAAAGGTTTTGCCATCAGAAAAAAGGCCAGATACACCGGCAGCACCGCCCACGTGAACAAGCCGGCCACAGACTGAAACGTCTGCACCGCCGACTGCGACATCCGTTTGCCCACCGTCTGCAGGGTCTTGACCGCCATCTGGCCGGGGTTTTCCAACAGACCCCCGAACTCCGACGTCAGCCCGTACTTGTCCAGCAGTGCGGCCACCTGCGGCCAGTGCTGCTGCCCCCTCTCGACCATGCTGTTAATCGTGGCCGGCAGTTCCTCGAACAACTGAATCAATTGATTGACGACAAAGACGCCGGCAAATCCGATAAACACCCCCAGCGGAATAATCCCCGAAAGAAAAAACAGAACCAGCGCCGCCGCCTGCGTTCCCCGGCACAGCTTCAGCAGCCAGTTATAATACGGCCGCAGCAGCATCGCCAGAATGCACGCCACCACCGGCGGCAGCAGGACATTCTGAAACGTATTGACAAACCGGGCCAGTCCCACGACCGCCGCATAAAAGAAAATCACCAGCACCAGCACCGACAGCACCGTCAGCGCCGCGGCAACCGTCGTCCGCTGTTTGGGTCCGAGTTGGAGTTCTTTAAACATACGATGCTCCCGTCAATTTCCGTTTTTGTTGGTCATCCTGCAGCCAGGGCCGGCACCCATACCGCCCGGCCTCCCTGAACCATTATATACTGATCCTACTTGAAATTTCCCGGTTCGTCGCGGCTA
>JBDKVE010000259.1:0-24362 GCA_039679345.1 Anaerohalosphaeraceae bacterium | reverse complement strand
GGCCGTCGTCAATTGAATAATCCATATCCAGAATTCCTCACTACGAACGCTGGTTCCATCCAAATCCATCAGCACCGCCATCACGGGCTTCTCGAGTACAACCGGCCGGAGTGGATAATAAGCCGGATATCCCATCGACGATTTGACATAAGCAAGAGTGTGGTTATGAAAAAAGACAAATTCAACCTTCTTATCAGCAGTCCCCAAAATTGCCAAAACATCATTCTTGTGCAGGGTAAAACGATGATCACTTGTTTCATTAAGACATGAAAAGTCCTCAACTTTGGCCTGGCTGCCAAAATAGTTCTTAAACAGTTCCTTTTTCTGACCCAGGCAAGAATTCATTTTCGAGTTTCCCGAATAGGCGCCGAAGTCCTCTGATTGTCGTGCCCCCACAATAACATGCTTTTTCCATCAGTCTCTGTTTTATATGTCTTTACATTTATATTATTTGTAAACATGATTGTATTATATATGTATTTATATATTTTTAACAACCAGGATGCAAGACAAAAATCAATACCCTCCTTTTCTGGATAATTTCCCGACGCGATTCCTCCTTAAAAATGTGTTACCTTCTCTATAAAAAAATCGTTATATAAATGAAGCAGCGATTCGCACGAAGCTCTATAAAAACCTTAAAACAAGGAGATCATAAAAATGAGAAAGAATATTGTATTATCAGCACTGATAACTCTTGTATTATGTGTGTCTTACAGTTTTTCAGCCGAATTGCCCGACGCCTCATGGAATAACCTGCCCCGCTGGCGAGGTTTCAATCTGCTCAATAAATTTATGAGAAACTGGCAGGAAAAACCCTTTGATGAAGATGATTTTCGCTGGATTTCTGAGATGGGCTTTAACTTTGTTCGCCTTCCAATGGATTATCGTCAATGGATTGTGGATAACGATTGGACAAAACTTAACGAAAGCGTCCTGAAAGAAATTGATCAGGCCGTGAAATGGGGCCAACAATATAATATCCATGTCTGTATCAATTTTCATCGAGCCCCCGGCTACACCGTCGCCAAACCCGCAGAAGCCAAGAGTCTTTGGACAGACACCGAAGCTCAACAGGTTTGTGCCATGCACTGGGCCGCTTTTGCAAAACGCTACAAAGGCATTTCTAATAAGAACTTAAGCTTTAATCTGCTCAATGAGCCCGCAAACATCGATCCCAATACTCATGCTGCTGTCATTCGTATTCTCGTGGAAGCTATTCGCAAAGAGGACCCGCAGCGTTTGATTATTATCGATGGCCTAGACTGGGGCAACAAACCCTGCAAAGAACTGGCCGACCTTAAAATCGCTCAGGCCACGCGAGGTTACCAGCCCATGACTCTGACCCACTATCAGGCCGATTGGGTGGACTCCAAAAACTGGCCCCAGCCCACCTGGCCGCAAAAAGACCTCACAGGCCCAGACCTTTGGCAGCGTCATGTCAAACCCTGGGCAGATTTCAAAGCCACCGGTGTCGGGGTTATAGTCGGGGAATGGGGTTCTTACAGCAAAACGCCGCACGATGTCACCTTAAACTGGATGGAGGATTGCTTAAAAAACTTCCGTAAAGCCAATGTCGGCTGGGCTTTATGGAATTTTCGCGGGTCTTTCGGCATTCTTGACAGCGACCGCAGCGATGTCCAATATGAAGATTTTCACGGACATAAACTCGACCGAAAAATGCTGGAACTCCTCCAACAATATTAAACCAGTCCAAGACGTACAATCGCTGTAGCAAAAAAGAGGATACATGCTATTCTAACGCACGCAATCCGCTCTTTTATGTCCGGAATGATTTAATCATAACTTTATACAGGTGCAATAGATATGATAAACTCCTTTGGCCTTTCTCTTCCTGATTGGGTTTCGGATTATGTTGCTAATCAACCGACGGCTTTTGCAGACCTTAACCACCGGATGAAGCTGGCAATCACGCTGTCTGCATTGAATATCGAGCACCAGACAGGGGGACCTTTCGGCGCCGCCATCTTCGACATGATCACCGGCAAACTTATTTCCGTCGGCGTCAATATGGTGGTCCCCGGCCGATGCAGTCTTGCCCATGCTGAAATGGTCGCCATCGCCCTGGCCCAGAAAGCCCTCGATATCCATGATCTTGCCGCACAGGGGATCTATCAACTTGTTACCAGTTGTCAGCCCTGCGCGATGTGTCTGGGTGCAATACCGTGGTCAGGAGTCAAATCGCTGGTCTGCGGCGCCCGCGGTGAAGATGCAGAGGCCATCGGCTTTAATGAGGGGGCGAAACCGGATAATTGGACGCGTCATCTCCAGCAACGCGGCATTGAAACCCACGGTGATATCCTTCGTGACGAGGCCGCGGATGTGCTGCGCCGCTATCATGCCCACGGCGGTATTCGTTATTGAATCAGCCTGTGACAGCCTTTAGTGTTTGTCCATCTTTGAGATATAGCATCCCACAAATGTCGTTATAATCAGTAGATAATCCAGTTCCGCCAAGCTGTAATGGGTATGCTCAATAGAGTTTTCCAGGTACACCACACCGAAACAACTGTTTTCATACAGGATTGGCGAAATAATTACAGAGCGTATGCCGCGATTGGTAATCTGCCGTGGAAGCTGATGAATCAGCATTGGAATGTGTTTTTCCTGCACCTCGTTGAGGCTGGCCGGCACCACCAGGTCCGCCCGCTGCAGTGTTTCGGTCGTAATCTTTCGCCCCCCTTGCACCTCCATCGGCCCGCCGGCATCTTTACGTAAACCAATCCACACATTCGTCGCCTGAAGCTGCCCCAGTAGTAAATCCCCCAGCGTCGTATATAATTGCTGGAGACCTCTGGCAGAGGTCACTTTATCCAGCGCCTGACAGAACTGCTTGATGCGTTTGGCGGGGAATTTGATCGGCGGGGCATCACCGGCATCCGCATTGCGTTCTACAGTATGTAAATCTTTGCGAATCTGGTCCCCGACGACGGTATCTTCCATCTGGGTGATTTTATTGACATCCACATCGTCTTCTTCAAGACTGACACGGATGGCAAAATCGGCAATTTGAATCATATCGGCATTCTTGAGTTCGCTTTTGTGAACGGCAGTCTGATTCAGGTAGGTTTTGTTGGCCGAACCCAGGTCCTCGATAATCCAGGTTCCGTCCCGGGTGGTATATAAAACCGCATGTTGGCGGGAAACGGCGGCGTCGGGAAGAAACACCTGACTTCCTGTCTGTCGGCCAATATAAATTGGCCCCCGGTCAAACCGTAATTCGTTAACTGAGCTGCCACCAAGACTTACAAACAAGCGCATACGTACTCTCCGGCCCCCCGGTTACCCGTCGCGTTTTCACCAACATCCCTATTGTATCTGTCCATAATTCAAAAGTCAACCCATCTGTAATCCTGCATTCAATTCTTTGCCTTTTGGTCAATCTGTGGGTATAATACCTTCAAATTGTCATAGCAGATTGAAATAATCCAGGGAATACAATATGTTCAACAAAAGACTCCATGTTGCGGCTCTGCTGCTGATATCCTGTATGGCACTGGGGCTTCAATATAATCCGGATGAAGTCCTCGGCACCGACCCAAATGATCTGGCTGCCATCCAAAGCGGCCCGGCCGGCTTCACGCCCCATCCTCCGGATGAGGTGATGGCAGGTATCGAATGGCCGATATCACAACACTGGTTTGCAACCGCAACGGTGATTGCCCCCAACTATATTATCACCGCGGCGCACTGGAAGCAGATTCTCAAGAACAATTGTCCTCAATGGCCAGTAAACTATAAACTCAAACGGTATGGACAGGGGCAACCTGATACCGATTATATCATTGTGGATGAAAGGCATGATGACCAGCGGGATATTATGGTCTGCCGGGTCATCATGGCCAGCCCCTCCGACCCCAACTTTATGATCGACGCCGACTTCCCGAAACAAATCGCTTTATACCCAAAGACCGACGAAGTCGGCAAGATTGTCACCCTCGGCTCCTTCGGCAAAGTGGAACGCCATACCAAACCCTGGGGCGAGTGCAGCACCGACGAACGCAAACAGATTCGTCCAGTCCGTGGACCGGGAACTCTGCATTGGGGACGAAATATGATCGCCGGAGCCGCTCTGTACAAAAAAACCGCACCCATGCTTATCTTCCGGTATGACCCCATCGGCAAGGGTGATTATATTCCATACGAAACCTGCGGCAATGAGGGCAATTCCGGAGCCCCCTGGTTTATTCAGGATGCTTCCGGGCAATGGTTTCTGGCTGGACTATTCACCTCCGGGACCGCAGGTCCGCGAATCAGCGCCAATCGTGATGTAATCGCAAACATGATTCGCCAAATGAATACCTTGTCCCTGTAAGAGAAAAATTAGACGATATACAATATTAACCTAAGCCCAAGGAGAACGTATGAACTTTAATGAACTGAAGGCCTTTATCCAACAGGTCCAGTGGGGTTACCTGGCCACTACGGACGGCCGAACTGTCGGCGTCAGACCGATGGCGGGCCTGGCCTGGAATACCCATCAGCTTTGGTGTGCCTCTGCCGCCAATACCGACAAGATCAACCATCTTAAAAAAGTCCCCCATGCCGAATACTGTTTCTGCGATCCATCCGGCAGGCACATCCGCATCGCCGGCCCCTGCACTATCAGTACCGACAATGCTGAAAAGCTCTGGCTATATCATGCCGTTCCGGGATTGAAGGAGCATGTCGCCGATCCCGCCTCTTCGGACTATGTTGTGATCAAAATGATTCCCAGCAATTGCCGGGTCATGCAGCCTGACTTTACGTACAGCCAGGTGGACATCAAATAATTTATCCTGACAGGCTGTTATTTTTTGCCGTATTTTTTGCGATAATCCAGCGGCGTCATTCCCATCGACTGCCGGAAGTACCTGGATATATGGTCATCCCCTGAAAAACCAATGGACATGGCTATATCGGAAATGGACATATTGGTGTTCAGCAGCATTTCAGCAATCTTGTCGGCACAGGCTCGCCTGATTTCCTGTGAGATCGAGCAGCCGACTGCTTTTTTGAATCGCTTTTGAAGGGCATTCTTGGAAAGGCCGGTTTGTTCCGCAACATCACTGACCTGAAGCAGTTTCACTGAATTGTGATGGATAAAATTCATGGCCTTGCCGACTTCATAGTCTTTAATCAAAGAAAAATCCGTCGATTGCCGTGTAATGATATTGGTGGGCTCAATCCGGATCGTCTGTTCGGCAGATTCGATTTTACCATTCATCATCTTGTCCAGAAGCTCCGCCGCTTCAAATCCCGCCTTGTAATAACTCAGTGCCACGCTGGAAATCTTGGGAATCTGCGTCTCACAAATAATCCTGGTGTTATTAATTCCCAGAACCGCGATTTGCTGAGGAATCAGCAATCCGGCAATTCGACTGGCCATCAGGATATTGACGGCAAGAATATCATCCCCCGCCATAATGGCTGCGGGCTTGGGAATGGATTTGAGCCAGGTGGACAGAAGACTGAGCTGATGATCCCAGGAAATCAGGTTTTTAACCCCCCGCCTCAGAAATGAATAGGTCTTGAAACCGGCACTGTGGACACGATTCGTGAAACTTTCAGCCCGCTCCTGCATCGGGATTTCATTTTCACAGACATAATAAGCAAAGTTTTTAAAACCCAGCTTGAGGAGATAGTCTGCGGCCATTTCTCCAATGCGGTTTCCATCTCCCAGGATTGCGGGGCGACCGGGTATTCGTTCGTTGAGATTTCGATGGACAATGATGGGGATTTTGAATTTGAGAATATCTTCCAGATTCTTGCGTGAGTTGGGCACAATAATTCCATCCGGCTTAAAGTTGCTAAGCCATCGATACGTTTCCCGGTCGTCAGCTTCAAACCGAAGTGAAAGCGGTGAATACAGCAGCCACTGTCCATGCACCGAGGCATATTCCGCAACCCCATCCCAAATTCCCCAGTCTTCCCGGTGAGAGTACAAGAATACCACTTTTTTACACTCGCGATGCATCAGTCATCTTCCTCATCAAAGCAAATACTATCTGCAAAGATACATTGAACAACAACAAACACAACCATCACGTGTTAATCATACCTCCTCATTTCAGTATCAACCGCGCGGCTAATCATATCGTTGCTGTTCAAACGATGTCAAGACAAAAGCAGAAACAGACTTCCATGCAGATACCGCTGAGAAAAATTACACCCCATCCCATGCGACGAGCCGAAAAACATAGTTAAAACTAATAAACAAAGACCTCATTTGTGTTTGCACGACAATTAGGAGACATATATCATCTTTATTGTTTTATTTGATATTTGATTTATTATCAATTGCAATAGGCTGTATTTGGCGGTATTTTAGTGTAAAGTGGCGTTCATTTCTGCCACTGATAGTCGATATAATCAATATCGTACTGAGAGCGGCCGGACAAACTCTCCATAGCGACTGAGAACCAGGCGTGCAATATCATAATCGACGAGGAATCAGAAACATTAGACACTGAATACGGGTAATGGGGAATAAGATGTTCAAAGGACTTAACAGAAACGGCAGGAAAGCCTTCACCTTAATCGAATTGCTGGTCGTAATTGCGGTCATTGGATTACTCATGGCGATCATCCTCCCGGCTCTGCAGAAAGCCAAACGATCCGCCAAAGAAACAATATGCTGCTCCAATCTTCACCAATTGTCCATTGCCGCACTGGCCTATGAAAACGATGAAGGACGTTTACCGGAACATTATGCTGAAAATCCCGGCGGGACAAAGCCGCGGGGCGCCTGGTCCGAACAGATAGCCAGCAATACTGACGCGATAGACCATCGGCCTTTATGGCTGCCCTATATTCCGGATTTAAAATTTATGAATTGCCCCCTGCTCAAAACGCTCGATATCAACATCGAAGCGGTTCCTCTGAACAGCCACAGGGTCTATTCCGGATATATGTTTGTATTTGGTTACTGGCGAGACAGACTGCCGGATGGTCAATGGGGAGCGGAATCCACACGGTGGACGAAAACGAACCAGAATTGGAAATATAACGGTCGTCGTGTGGACGTCCTTGCAGGCGACCGCCTTTACTATTCAGCACCCAACGCCTATTATCGTGTCAATCACGGGCTGAAAATGGGGTTGACAATCAATTATGTTGATTGTAACGATGCCCGCGATTATGTTGTCAGTGTTTATGAATCCGGGGTCACATCCACTGATGAGGATTTGCGTAAAAAAGTGAATGGTTTATTTTGTTTCAAGGATGGCTCGGCTGAAAAATACAGCGGCAGCGACGACCGACTGGTCGATATTTTCGAGCCAACCGATCAGAGCGGCAGAGAGGGTGCACAACTAATCCCGATGCGATAGCCGCAGGCCTGTCTTCTGCTCAGAACTACTTAATGCTTAATATGACAGAGGGTAATCAAACGTCAACAAAATACTTTATTACAGGAGTAACACAATGAAAATCAGATTATTGTGCAGCATCATGTTGTTGGTATCTGTGTCCTGTTTTGCAACAACGTACACATGGACAAACGCAAGCGGGGACCCCAATCACGCATTTACACAATTCTCCAACTGGACGCCGGCAGTCCCGGCTGCTGGTTTTACCATTGCAGATGAGTTTCGTATCGATCTCAGCGGCGACCAGTATTCGGAGATATTCGAAGATACGATCGGCGGCAAACTCTTTTCGGGTTACGGTTCCAACAAGATCGGGGAACTATATGTCACCGGTGGAGTGTCTAACTTTGAAAGTAACTTTATGGCCGGAAGAGGCACCACTTCAAATGGTTACTTGTTTGTCAATGGAGGAGAAATTACTTTTTTAAAAAGCTATTTCACGATAGGCGAAAGTGGTACCGGAAACTTTAATATCAGCGACGGGACGGTGAAGACTAACCGTTTCAATATGGCCAACAAAGCCGGGTCCATATCCAACGTGGTGGTAAGCGGCGGATTGGTCGATATCTCGACCTATCTCAGGTGTGGTATGACCGGAACAGCCAGCCTTGTTATGAGCGGAGGCCAAATTAAAACCGGTAGTTACATGCTGGTTGGTGAAAATCTGGGTTCATCTGGAACCGTTGAATTAAGCGGGGGTCGGATTGATATTACCGAGCTGCTGACGATCGGGAATTCCGGGCAGGCCTTTTTGTCGATTGACGGCAGCGCCGGCCAGATACAGTGCGGTCAGTTGGCTATCAACGAGCAGTCAACGATACAACTGAATATTGACGGGGCAGCCATTTTTGGAAATCCAATTACGGTGACAACGACGGATTCCACCCTGCCCGGCAATTTTGATCCGAATTTTACATCCGGAACGGAGCGCGGCGGCTCATACGTAGCCGTGGCGGCTCTTCAAAACAAGATTCTGACCAGTGAACCGAATGTAGCAACCACCGCGTTTGCCGCCGGATGGACAAGCCAGACGGTGAATGTCGGGGCCGGCCAGGCTGTGTTGCTGACACACCCGCATTACGGAAATAATGTTGCCTGGACGGGCGGAAGCAGCCAGCTTTGGAGCAATGCGGCCAACTGGAGCACCTCTTTGGATTCCAATGATGCCGCTGTGATTGATCTGGCGGGAACTTCCGGAGCGATTTTAGACTCCACGGCAGCATGCAGCGGTCTGGTTGTCGGCAGCGCGGCAAACGGCTCACTTAACGTCAATACCGGCGCCAATGCCTCATTCGGCAGCCTTGTCGTTGCTGATACAAATGCCTCATCCGGCTCACTCACCGTTTCCGACGGTACTATGAATGTGGCCAGCACGGCCTTCATCGGATCCGGCGGCAATGCCTCTTTCACCATGAACGGCGGAGCTTTTTATGCCGGTAATCTCGTCGCGGCATTCAATGCCGATAGTACGGCAGACATTTTGATCGGCAATAACGCCGTTGTCGATATCGATGGTATTGCAGGGCTTGGTGCAAATGCCAAGCTCACCCTCTCCGGCCATCAGGCAACTGCAGAATTCGGCACACTCACTGCGGCAGAAGGCTCTGAAATCAACTTTGTGTTAGATGGTGCCCTGGGTGTCGGCAATGGCCTTGTCGTCAACGGTGACGTGGTGATGAATGGCGCGATTAATATCGGCTTTATTGATAATGCCGCAGTGGATAGTACCTATACCGTGCTCCGCAGCACAGGGAAAATCAATGACAACACGGACGGAAAACTGGTAAAGACCCCCTTTGTGACTTATGCTTTAGTCCAGGATGGAGACTACCATACCCTGCAGGTTACCGTTTTTAGCCCAGAAAACTGCCAGGAAGTGATCGATGGAGGGATGGGTTTATCGGCGGATATTAATCAGGATTGCCGGGTTAATATCGCAGACTTTGCCGAATTAGCCTCACAGTGGCTTTTATGCAATGACCCCCAACAGTGCAATTAGTCTCAACGGAAGATGCGACGCTAATCCCATCTGAACCTTTTTGGATTTTAATACAGTCTTGAATGAATCAAAGCGGTTCGCCTGTAAGGCTTGTCTTGTTACGGGTCTTACAGGCTCTTTTTATTAAAACAGAGTTTTATACAGGCTCAAAAATACTGGAATTATGCTGAAATATATTTTGCCCATTTTAGTTTTATCGTTGTGCGGACTGAGTGATGCATTTGCTGGATACGCCGATCAGATCGTCTCGGATGATCCGGTTGCGTGGTGGCGTCTGGACGAATCCAGATATAAAGACGGCCTCCCGGCAGCCGATAAAACGGCTCACATATACAGCGCTGTGTTTGCCGGTGATGCCATGATTGTCTCCGCCGGGATTGACAGCAAATGCGGCTGGTTCAACGGCAATCAGGCCGGCATCGATCTGGGCAGTGAACTTGGCCCCCTGCTCAATGAAAGCAAAGCCATTACCGTCGAAGCCTGGATACGAAACAGTTGTTTGTCGGGCATTCAGCGCATTTTTGCTACACGAATCAACGAAGGCAAAGCCGGTATTGACATCGGGATATATAGCCCCAGCGGCGATCCGAGCACACTGAATGTCGGCGCCAGAAGCACTGTCGAGGATTCCTATCTGACCGTCAGCACGGATTTTTCCACCGTCAATCAATGGACCCATCTGGTTTGTATCATAAATTATGCACAGGATAATATCACCGTCTATCTGAACGGAAAACAGGCTCTCAGCCAACCGGTCAATTTTATCAGTTCCTCGTATGTTTATGGGGGCAACCCCACGCAACACGATCAAATCGGCCGCGCTCCTGACAATCAAAATCATTTCCGCGGCTGGATCGACGAGCTGGCAATTTATAATAAAGCCTTGACACCCTCACAAATTCAGGCCCATTATGCCAGCCAAAGCCCCAGCGAACAGGAACCGTTATGGATCAGCCAGATCGGCTACAGCGACCCGGCAACCAAAAAGATGATCGGGTCCCCCTGCATCTACAAATACAGCAACGGCGTATTACTTGCCTCCTATGGCTATCGAGGCAATACCTATATTAAAATATCATTTGACAACGGACAAAGCTGGATTTCACGCAGTCAGATCGACAGCTTTGCCATGGCTACACTGTTTGAACACCAAGGCGAGGTGTATCTGTTTGGCCTCTCACGAACTCCCGGCCATATTTGCATCACCAAAACCGCAGACTACGGCCTGCACTGGACGGAAACCTCCGTTTTATTTGAGGCCGAACAGCCGGGAACCTATGGGTACCATACCGGCCCCGGACCCGTCATTTCTGCCAACGGGCGAATCTACCGCGTTTTTGAGAAACGCGTGACCGATGAACGCTGGCCGATTGCTTACGCAGCCGTGATGGTCTCGGCGGATGAAAAATCCAATCTTTTGAATCCCAAAAGCTGGACCATGACCAACGCCGTTCTTTTTGATCCCTCATGGGTCGATCCGGCCTGGAAATGCACCTCCCCCGGCTGGCTCGAAGGAAATGCGGTTCAGGCCCCGGACGGTTCGATTTTAGCACTGATGCGGGTACATACCAATCCCGTCGTGGATAAGGCAGCCTTTCTGACACTGAGTTCGGACAATAAAACACTGAGCTATAATCCCTCCACCGGTTTGATTGAGATGCCCGGCGGTATGCATAAATTCGATATCCACCGGGATCCGGTTACAGGCAAGTACCTGTCTCTGGTCAACAATAACACCGACCCAACCAGAACCGCCCAGCGAAACACCTTGTCACTCATCGCTTCCGAGGACCTGATTCACTGGCAGCATGTCCGCACGATTATTCAGGACAATTCCCCCATGACCTGGCAAGAGTCGATGATCAATACCGGATTTCAATATGTGGTCTGGCAATTCGACGGCAAGGATATTATTTTTATCAGCAGAACCGCCTATGATGGGGCTATGAATTATCATGACTCCAACAGAATTACCTTCCATCGCCTGACCAATTATGTCGATATCCTCGCTCCCTGCGGCAGTTGGGGATTTGGGGATATGGATTTGAACCAGGATTGCCAGGTCGATATCGTCGATTTGTCCGAGATGATACAACAATGGATCGATGTTTATGAATTGCCTGATTTTGCAATGCTTTCTGAACAATGGTTAATGTGTACGCTCCCTTATGGACAAGGATGCGTGTCTCTTTTATAGGGGTATTCGTTGTAGTTTACATTGCGGACAGGACGGATTTGATTTAGTATAGGATGGCATAAATAGCCATCTCTTTATCAGGATAGAAAATGCTTAAGACACTACGACTTTTTGGAATTGTACGGACGGCCCATCGACGGCCGGAGTGGGGCAATGACCACGCCGCAAAATGGACACCCCTGGTCCTGTTGTCATCAATCCTTCTGGCCTGTTCATGTCAGTCCACTGCAGACGGTCTGACACGAATCCAATATAACCATCCCGGCCTGGTCGTTGACCTTGGCTCAGGATTGTGGGCATGGCCGGTCCCCATGGATTATGACAACGATGGAGACAACGACCTCCTTGTCGTGTGTCACGATAAACCCTCGCGCTGTATTTACTTTTTTGAAAATCCCGACGGCAACACCAAAATGCCGGTATTCCTCCCTCCTGTCAAGGTCGGCAAATCCCATGCGAATCTCCAGCCCTCTTATATCGATGGCAAGGTCCGACTGCTGAATACCAACAAAGAGCTGATCGATTACAAAGATAACGAATTCAGCAAAACCGTTACCATCTATCCCGACACCCTGCCGTATAAACCGGAACTGCTGCCGTTACCTCGGACTGTCAGGGCAAACCAGTGGAAATATGTGGATTATGACGGCGACCAGCGTCTGGATTTAATCGTCGCCCTGGAAGATTTGACCGATTATGGCTGGGACAATGCCTTTAACAGCGAAGGCCGGTGGACCAAAGGCCCTTTGCATGGCTTCATTTATTACATCCGCAACACTGGCACAAATCAAGCCCCCGTCTATGACACCCCCGCTCAGCTCAAAGCCGACAATAAAATAATGGATCTGTACGGCAGGCCCTCGCCGAACTTCTGCGATTTCGACAACGATGGCGATCTGGACCTGATTTGCGGCGAATTCCTCGACACCCTGACTTATTTTCAGAATATCGGCACACGGCAGAATCCCATCTATGCCGCCGGCAAAAAACTCGAGCACAACAACCAGCCCATCCGCATGAATCTGGAAATGATCATTCCTGTCGCATTCGACTGGGATAAAGACGGCGACATGGACCTGATTGTCGGCGATGAAGACGGCCGCGTCGCATGGATTGAAAACACCGGGAAAATCAACGATGCAATCCCGCAGTTCCTCCCCCCGGTCTATTTCCGGCAAAAGGCCTACGAAGTGAAAGTCAACGCACTGACGACACCCTTTGGCGTCGATTGGGATGACGACGGCGATGAAGACCTGATTTGCGGCAATACCGCAGGCAACATCGTCTTTCTGGAAAATCTCGACGGCGGCAATTCGCCCAAATGGGCCGAACCTGCAATGCTTTGCGTGGACAAAGAACCCATACGCATCCTGGCCAGTGAAAACGGTTCGATACAAGGCCCCTGCGAAGCCAAATGGGGATACACCACCCCCATCGTCGCCGATTGGGATGGAGACGGCCTCAAGGATATCGTCATCAATTCCATCTGGGGCAAAATCCAATGGTACAAAAACATCGGAACCCAAGGCAAGCCCCAACTCGCCTCGCCCCAGCCCGTCCGAATTCTCTGGCCCGACAAACCGCTCAAGCCCGCCTGGAACTGGTGGAACCCCAGCGCCAATGAACTGGTTACCCAGTGGCGGACAACGCCCTGTATCATTGATCTGAATAACGACGGCCTCAATGACCTGGTCATGCTGGATCACGAAGGCTACCTGGCCTTCTTCGAAAGAGTTAAAAAAGAGGGACAATTGTTTGTTCTGCCGGGTAAACGCATCTTTAACCTCCGTGAAAAAGATAAAACAGACCTGTTCAGACCCAATCCCGGCCTGGCAGGCAAAAGCGGCAGAAGGCAGTTTTGCATCATCGACTGGGACAGGGACGGAAAACTGGATATCCTGATCGACAGTGTGAATATCAATTTTCTCAAAAATGTCTCGTCGTCGGAAGGCCAGTGGGTGTTCGAAGACCAGGGCGCGGTGGACCAGCGTATCCTGGCCGGCCACTCAACCAAACCCACCATCGTGGACTGGGACAAAAACAAGATCCCTGACCTGCTGGTAGGTGCCGAAGACGGTTTTCTCTATTATCTGAAAAATCCCCATGGAACGGGTTCTGAATCCGCCAAATAAACAGGAAATTATATGCAGACACATTTTACTACACTGGACTGGACTATTCTGATTGGCTACTTCATCGGAACGATGATGATTGGTCTTTACTTCTACCGCAAAAGCCGGACCACCGAAGGCTTTACCGCAGCCGACAGATCGGTTCCCGGCTGGGCAACGGGATTATCCATCCTGGCCACCTATCTGAGCAGCATCAGTTTTCTCGCCCTGCCGGGTAAAGCCTATGCAGCCAACTGGAATCCGTTTGTCTTCAGCCTGTCACTGCCGATTACCACCTGGATTGCCGTCAAATATTTTATGCCCTATTATCGCCGCAGCGGGAATGTCTCGGCCTACTCCAATCTCGAACATCGATTCGGTCCGTGGGCAAGGGTTTATGCCAGCGTCTTCTTCCTGCTGACCCAGCTTGCCCGGATCGGTGCGGTAACGTACCTGATGGCCCTGCCGATGAATGTGCTGTTCGGCTGGGATATCCGTATCATCATCATCGTGACATCAATCACCGTCATAGGGTATGCCTTCATCGGAGGAATTCTTGCTGTCATATGGACCGATGCCTTTCAGGCGATTGTGCTGACGGCGGGAGCAATTATTTGTGCTATCATTCTCATGTTCGGTACCGAGGGCGGCCCCAAAGAACTGTTCCATATCGCCGCCGAGCATCACAAATTCAGTCTCGGCAGTTTTGGCGGCTCTCTAACCGAATCGACATTCTGGGTCACCCTGATTTACGGCATCGTGATGAATCTGCAAAACTTTGGTATCGACCAGAATTATGTGCAGCGCTATATCGTCGCCAGGTCGGATCAGGAATCACGAAAAAGCGTCTGGATGGGCGGCCTGCTGTATGTTCCCATTTCCATGCTGTTTTTCTTCATCGGCACGGGATTGTTTACCTACTATAAAACTCACCCGCAGGAACTGGACCAGCTTAAAACAGCCGTAGCAGCTCAGGCTTTGAACAACGAAGGGATCACCAGCGATTCACCCGACTACCCGCAGGCACTTCAGCTCCGCAGTCAGTCCCTGACCAATTCCAACATCGGCGACAAAGTCTTCCCATACTTTATCGGAGCCAAATTGCCAGCGGGACTTACAGGACTTTTGATTGCGGCCATATTTGCGGCGGCCATGAGTACCACCGCCTCCTGCCTGAACGCCTCGGCAACGCTGTTGCTGACGGACTTCTATAAACGCTATTTCCGTAAAAAAGCCACGGACAAAGAATCGATGGTTTTCCTGTATTCTTCCACAATCATCTGGGGCACCCTGGGAACCATCGTCGCCCTGCTTTTGATTCGCGTGACCAGTGCCCTGGATGCATGGTGGACTCTGTCGGGGATTTTCGGCGGCGGGATGCTGGGTCTGTTTTTGCTGGGCATCCTGTGCAAACGGGCCGGCAATGCGGCGGCAGTGTTTGGAGTAGTACTGGGCATCCTGATTATCAGCGTCTTATCTCCTTCGCCAAAACAGGCAGGCTTGATTCACACCTTTTTGATTCCGGTATTTGGAACAGCAGCCATATTGATCGGCGGTGTCATCGCGGCCGGATTTTTTAAACGTAAAGACAAATAAAAACAACATGAGTTATCCGTTTTAATAATATATATCTTAAGGACATTTTTTATGAATAACATGGTTTTACCAAAACCCCTCAGGGGCATTATTCCTCCCATGATCACGCCCCTTCTGGACCGGGATAATCTCGATGTGCCCGGCCTTGAAAGACTGGTTGAACACATCCTTGCAGGCGGTGTACATGGACTGTTTGTCCTGGGCACCACCGGCGAGGCCCCCTCACTGAGCTATAAACTCCGCTATGAACTGATCGAACGCGTCAGCAAACAGATCGCCGGCCGGGTTCCGATTCTGGTCGGCATCACTGACACCTCGCATATCGAGTCGGTCAAAATTGCCGAGTTCTCGCATAAACAGGGCGTCAGCGCAGTCGTCCTTGCCCCGCCCTATTATTTCCCCGCCGGACAGCCGGAACTGTTTGAATACCTCGAAAACCTGGTCCCGATGCTGCCGTTGCCGTTATTCCTTTACAATATGCCGAGCTGCACCAAGATGATCTTTGAACCGCAGACCGTGATAAAGGCCTCCCAAATTCCGGGCATTGTCGGCCTCAAAGACAGCTCCGGCAGCATGGTCTATTTCAACACCCTGCTATCCCTGCTGGAGGATCGCAAAGACTTTTCGCTGCTGGTTGGCCCGGAGGAACTGCTGGCCGAGACCCTCCTGATGGGCGGCTATGGAGGCATCTGCGGCGGGGCTAATATTTTCCCGAGGTTGTATGTCGATTTATATGATGCCGCGGTGGCCGGAGACCTTGTCAGGACACGAGACCTGCATAAAAAGGTCATGTGGATCAGCACCACCATTTACAGCACCGGCCGGTATAATTCCAGCTTCCTGAAGGGGGTTAAAAGTGCTTTAAATCTGATGGGTATCTGCAGTGATTTTATCGAATCACCCTTCCATTGTTTTCGTGACCAGGAAAAAGGAAAAATCAGAACCTATCTGCAGCAATTCAGCTATTAAATCAAACCGATTTCGGACATAGGGATGAGTCATATATCCCTATGTCTTTTCCGATTGGATTTGCATAAGCCATAGACGCCACATAGATATACAACACATTCTCCATCCTCTTATATATGTACAAATTATAGTGTTACCGATTAACGTGACATATCGTTTCATCAAATCGCTTATATAATGTATTGTAATTAATATAGTTATACGACACACACCCATTGCATCATGCCTATGAACAACAAAATGTTCAAGAATACTCTTGAATTCCCTTTATTTGGTCGATATACTATACTTAAGTGCTTAAGTATTTGTTGTTATCGTTTGTACGTAAAAAATACTTCCGGCTGTAAATATGCTATTTAGTACCATTTGAAAACGACCAACACTTTAGTTAGTAAAGGTGGGGAAATGTTCTTCCAAAATTCTTTCAGCAAACCAATCCAGCGGATTCTCGCAATTCTCCTAACCCTGACTTGTGTTATGGATGGATTCGCCATTGACCCGGCCAATCCCCCTGAATCCATGCGGGGGACTGTGATCTACAACGGAAAGGATCGTACTTTTAATCTGGATCGCTATGACTTTCGCGGTGCCAATTTTGAGGTGGTCCTTCTGGACACCGATGGCATAACCAAACTGCCGATTGATGCGGGGCCGGTCAGAACCTATCGGGGATGGTGCGAGGAAGAACCGGACAGTTATGTCGAGGCGACCCTGCTGCCCAATGGAGACCTTCGCTATCACGTCTTTAAAGGCAATGCGACTGATTGGTGGTACGACCCGCCTTTTGAAACCAACGAAAATGCAGCGGCAGTTAATAACTTTACCGAACTTGGAGGAACGGCTAATCCCCCGGCTGGTTACCCCTATGCTGGCGCGACATTTACTGCCTCGGCCGCTCTGCTGGATAATCTGTATAAAACCGTCTATCAGGTCGATATGGGATTCGATGTCCTGGTTGAATACATGAATGCTGCGAGTTATACAAATATGACTACGTATGCCAGGAAAGCCGAGAATGCCATCAGCCATTTCAATGCCATTTATATTCGTGATATTCTGGCTGAATGCAAATTGGGCAAGGTCGTATTTCGTAAAAGTAATACCGGACTGGATCGCTCAAGCGAACAATGGGGGATCGATTGGTGGAATATCAATACCTATTGGGACACCCTTTTCCCCAATGCGGATCACCACTTTGCCGGATTTGTTGGTTCCGTCGGCGGCGGGGTTGCATTTGGCTGCGATTACGGCGGACCTGGATCGTCGGGACGAAGCTTCAATGGATGGAACGGTGACATGAACTGGTGGCATGTCGCACGGCATGAGATAGGCCACAACTGGGGCGCCGGTGACTGTGTCGAAGGATGCCCCGGACCGGACGGTTCAACGGTCAACAGCGGCAATTCGATTGAACTATCGCGGATGTCCAATCCGGAAGCGGACCAGATTATGGGTTGTCGTCGAGGGAAAATTACTAATGGTGTAAATATACGCAATATTGGGGCATATAGCTACCCTGTCCCTCCTTATGCCAATCTTGATGAATTCACCGCGATTGCCGGCATCCCGACAACACTGGATGTACTCGGCAATGATTACGACGCCAATGGTGACTGGATCACTGTTGCCGATTTCGTGCAAACAACCCCCTTGGGAGGAACTGTCGCTTTTCACCCTGCAGGTGGGCCTGATGGCCGCGATGCACTGTATTATTCACCCCCGGCCGGCACGTTCGGCACCGACAAGTTTCAGTACTCCATCGTAGATGACACAGGCAGAACCTCTCAGGGCAATATCATCATCACGGTGGATATACCGAATCAGACACTCCGGGGTTATTGGAAACTGGATGAAACCACCGGAACCACGGCATATGATTCGACAATCAAAGCCAACCATGGCACATTGGCCGGAAGTAATACCTTTGATTCCGGCTCTGTCACAGGCCGATTCGGCAAAGCACTGAGTTTTGACGGCAATGATGACCATATCGATGTTTCAGGGCTGAATTTCAAAAGCAATACCGTAACCATTACCGCCTGGGTCAATCCCAGTGCGATACAATCCGAATACGCTGCCGTTTTTTCAAGTCGATATTCCGGCGCAGCCAATTTCAATTTCAAAAGCAATAACAGCCTTGGCTACCACTGGAATAACAACAACTATAACTGGAACTCCAACCTGACCACGCCTGTAGGCCAGTGGACCTTCGTGGCACTGGTTATCGAACCCACTCGTGCAACCATTTATACATCCAACGGTACAACTCTGAACAAAGCGGTCAATACTGCCGCTCACTCCCCCGAATCATTTTATGGCACGTTGTCAATTGGTCGAGACGATGACCGGGGAGCAGGCGAACGGCGTTATAAAGGCAGCCTGGATGATGTACGAATTTACGGGATATCTCTGACCGAAGAACAGATACGCAATGTCATCGGTGGAGGTGCGGCCGAAAGCCCGAGTCCGTTTGATCAGGCAGGAGACATCATCCTCATTCCGGAGCTAAACTGGTCCATGGGAGCCGCTACGGTCAATAATGATGTGTACTTCGGAACCCAATATAATAGTGTCCAGAATGCCGATACGACATCTTCCCAGTATCGTGGCCGACAATCTCAAACTATCTATACACCCGGCACCCTGAAACGAAACACCGAATATTTCTGGCGAATTGATCAGATGGACGCGGCTGGGAACATCATCCGTGGCGATATATGGCGATTTAAAACTGGCAGCGGAAAAGGCGGAATCACCCGCCAGGTCTGGTCCAATATAACTGGTATATCCGTTACCAATCTGACCACCAGCGCCAACTACCCGGATTTCCCAGATCTTACTGAGATTATCAACTCATTTGAAGGTCCAACCAACTGGGCTGATAAATACGGCACCCGCATCCATGGCTTTCTGATTCCCCCCGCAACGGGAAATTATACCTTCTGGATCGCCAGCGATGACAACTGCCAGCTCTGGCTCAGTACAGACAAAAATCCGGCTTACGCAGTCAAGATTGCCTATATCGAAGGCAGCGGCAACAATGGCTGGGCAAATTCCCGCCAGTGGACTAAATTTGCCTCCCAGCAATCAACGGCTAAAAACCTGATCGCCGGACGACCATATTATATCATGGCTCTGCAGAAGGAAGACGGCGGGGGTGATAATCTGGCTGTAGCCTTCAGTGGTCCCGGCACCGCTCAGCAAGTCATTCCCGGCATTTATTTGATGCCTTATGCAACGGATTATAACTGGGAACCTTCTCTTACATCTGCAGATCTGACTGGACCTGACGCCCTTGAAGGCTATCCTTACCAGCACAGTGTTACCGGTTCAGCTTCCGCCTTCGATGGCGGCGCGGTATCCTACTCAAAAGCAGCCGGACCTCTGTGGCTGGAGGTTGCTCCCGATGGTACCCTATCCGGCGTTCCGGGGGATGAAGACACCCAACCTCAGACATTTACCATCCGTGCTGCCGATTCTCAGGGAACCTTCAGCGACATTCTCCTGAATATCACGGTGAGAAATACATTTACGGGCGAATTAGGGATGTCGGACCTGGCTGGCCTGGCAGCCCACTGGCTGAACAACGGTTGTACGGACATTCCCGCCTGCGGCGGAGCAGACTTGACCGGTGATGGGGCTGTGAACAGTTCCGACCTTATCGCCATGTCCGGCATGTGGCTGATAGAGAAAACCTACGGTGGCCCGGCCTCGCGGTGGCCATTAGATACCGATGCATCTGATGCCGTTTCCAACCACGATGGGATTCTTATGGGCGGAGCTGTAATTTCCAGGACCGATGGCAACTTTGCCCTGAGCAGCGGGGCGTTAAGTCTCGATGGCGTGGATGATTATGTCCAGATTCCGGGATATAAAGGTATTCCCGGCTCACAAAGCCGCACGTCTACAGCCTGGATTAAAACCTCTGCTTCTGGGGCGGAACAAACAATTTTATCCTGGGGCACCCAGGCTGCCGGGCAAAAATGGATTTTCCGGCTTCAATCCACTGGTGAACTGGCGGTAGTAGTCTGGAATGGCAATATCAAGACGACAATGCCCATTAATGATGGATTATGGCATCATGTCGCAGCGGTCCTGCCGGATCAGCAAACTCCCAGCGTCAATCAAATCAAACTCTATGTGGATGGACAACTTCAAACGGACGCCGTCTTTAATTCCACACAATTAATTAATACGGGGCAAGCCGATGATGTGCAGATCGGCGCTTTCATCTCCAGTGGTTCGCAAGTATCTTTCTTCAAAGGCCTGATCAATGATGTTCGTATCTATAACCGGGCATTGACATCACCAGAAATAGAGGAACTCGTAACATCGTCCCTGCAATTGTATTTGCCTTTAAATGAAACCGCAGGAACCATTGCGGGTGATTTTTCCCTCCAAAATCGCTCAGGTCAACTCATCAACGGCCCTGTATGGCAGCCGGATTCAGGTGCGATTGGCGGAGTATTGTCGTTTGATGGTATCGATGATTATATCAGAATCCCGGATTACAAAGGAGTCACCGGCACACAGAGCCGCACCTGCAGTGCCTGGATTAAGACCTCAACCACTGGAGTTGAACAGACGATTCTGTCCTGGGGCAGTTCAGCCACAAGCCAGAAATGGCTGTTCCGCATCTCAGCTCCGGGCAAATTCTCGATTGGCATCTGGGGGGCTTATATCGAATCGCAGCAGGCCATCAATGACGGCCAGTGGCATCATGTCGCCACCGTGCTGCCGGAAAGTGATGCCCCCGCAATCAATCAGATTCTGCTGTATATCGACGGTGTTCTGGACACACAGTCGCATGCCAGCAGCGCCCTGGCTATCATTACCTCCAATGCTGAAGATGTCCTGGTAGGTGCCCGTGCCAGCGGAACCAGCACTGTCGCTTATTTCCAGGGGCTCCTGGATGAAGTTCGAATCTTTGATCGGTCGCTGGAAGAGGACGAAATTCTCGAAGAGGCTGGTTTATAGTGGTCTCCATTCTCATCGGGATAGAATCCAGACACAGCAGGCACAATGGCTCTGTAAGGACAGACAGCAAATAAGCTGCGTTAGCCTGCTTCATCACTGAATAATTTCTATGGGTATCGCAGACAGGATGCCGGAAGAAACGCATTCGGTTTTGGATTTGATGGAGGTTAGGCAACGAAGACAGACAGACCTGCACTCTGAACGATTGACCAGCCGGAATCCGGACAGATGGATGAGCAGTCAGCGGGACGACCGGGTATTCCGGCGGATTCCAGTGACGGCAACCATAAAATCCTTCGAGGGGACATAGTGGCGATAGATGAATGCCTGCATCATATCCTGACAAGGTACGGCCAGACGGGTGATGGGCTTGCCATCGACTTCGGCACGGGCCTGGAATTGCAGACAGATGGCCCGTGTACCGGCATTGGCCGGAGCTGTCAGGGTCATGCGGATATCGTTTTGGCCGGCCGGAACTTGTCCGCCGCTCAGGACAAAGCCTTTGGGGGCATCTCTGAGGGTCAGTTCCACATCGCCACCGAAACCATCGCGGCGGAAAACATGCACATTGATCGGAACGCTGCGGCCGGCCGGAATAGTCAGGCTGGCCGGATCGACATAGACTGAAAAATCGGGCCGTGGGAAACTGAGCCGCAGGCGATAGCCATAGTCGTCACCGCCGTGAGACTGAGAATCGGTCAAGCAGACATAATAGGCACCATCCTGGGGCAGCGTGTACATCAGATACGAATCGGCATAATGGGTCATCAGGCCGGATTCCTTGTCTTCGCAATCATCATTCCAGGCCAGCATCTTGCCGTCGGCATCTTTGAGGCGAATCAGAGAATCCAGCGGGGAATGCAGGCGGCGGCTGTCCACTTCCATTACAATCTGCTGTCCGCCTTGCCCTTCAAAACAAAATATATCCATATCGCCGCTTTGATCAACCTGACCGTTGATGATACAGGGCAGATCGATTTTCTGAGCGGTGGACAGAGTGTTATTGTCTTCGTTCTCATCACTTTCAGGCAATGTATCAACCGCATAAACCACCGGGTTGGAGTACAGGCCGTCGTGTTGGAATTGGATGCTGCGAATCTGCGAGCCGTTGGCACGGGTATCGAGCTTGATTTTTTTTTCAGACAGATTCCAGCCGTGGGCCGTCGCCGTCAGCGGTTTATCCGGCGGGCCGCCCAGCGGAAAAATGGACGTGAAAAACGGCTGCTGGGCCACGGCGATACGATACACAAAATCTGCGCGTCCGCGGTAGATGGCATCGTTGATGGTCAGGATATAGTCCCCATCCTGTGGAATTTCATAATACAGCACGGGGTCTGGATCAAAACGGAAATCGTCGGCAAAGGCCACTTCGTCACCGGCGGCATCGGACAGGCTCAGCGTCGCCTGAAACCATCCCGGCACCGCATCACCCAGATACGGAATCAGTCGGCGGGCATGGGTTTCGATGACCAGCTTCTGGCCCTGTTTACCCTGGAAACGAAAGCGGTCTACTTCTCCCGGCAGAATCTGGCCGTTGATGACCGACGGGACGGTCAGCCGGGCAACGACACGCTTGCCGGGGTCGGCATAGTCCGGCTCGCGGATTTCCGGCAGCGTACCGATCTCGAATCGCATCGGGTTGGTCAAACCATTGGAGGTGCCGAGGCGGATTTCACGGTCGCCCGACGCGGCATCGGCGTCGGCGGTAATTTCAATCACCACCGTCTCGGCGATCTGCGGACTAATCTGGTTGAGGTTGGGGCGGATAAAGGTCTCCACTACTTTCTGCAGGCCTTCGGCGCAGAGCTTGTCGAGATTGCGCAGCATCGGATGGTCGGGCAGCTTGACAGGGACCGCCGGAACAGCGACCGCATTGGGATCATTGGGGGCGGTGTTTTTCGGGGCAGGCGGGGCAACACGGCGCTGCTGGCCGGAGGAAGAATATCTTTGTCGCAGTTGGCGCAGGCGACTATTCAATTCATCACGCTGCTGCTGGTTGAGAGATTTGAGCCGTCCCTGATAGGTGACGACGGAGGCCTTAACGCCTTCGCCGGAGACATAGACCTCTTTGACGCCGCGGAGATTTCGCCCGCCAACGGTGATTTGGATAGTCGTGCCCTGCTGTGTGCCGGCAGGATACAGATAACCGATATTCGGTACTTTGGGGGCGGTCTCCGCCCAGACACAGCCAACGCCGATAACGAGAACCGCCAATGCAATCTGCTTTATCATCTTCATAAGACATCAGGCTTTTATAATTTCGTTGAGTCTGCCGCCAGTTGGGGTGCCATCTTTTGTCACCGAAGGCATGACTTTAATATCCATACCGAGCGGATTGGGCATCGGGCCGTCGGGGTCGATTCCCATTAACTGGTAACAACTACCGATTAAATCCTGCGGATAGACCGAACGCTGGGCTGCTTCCTCGCCGCGGGCGTCGGAAGCCCCCACCACACAGCCCCCCTTGAATCCGCCGCCGGCAACGAGGGCCGAAAAACAATTGCCGTAGTGTCCGCGTCCACCGTTCCATGGCTCTTCCCACTGGACTTTGGGCGTCCGGCCAAAATCACCGTAGCTGGTGACAATCGTGCTGTCCAGCAAACCCCGGCCGGATAAATCCTGCAGCAGCGTCGCCAGGCCTTTATCGTATTCGGGCAGCTTGCGCCGCATCATCTCAAAATGCTGCTTGTGGGTATCCCAGCCCCCATAGTTAATCGCAACATAGGGAATGCCGTGCTCGACCAGCCGACGAGCCATCAGGCAGGACTGGCCGAACCAGGTCCGCCCGTACTGGTCTCGGAGTTCTTCCTTTTCCTGTGACAAATCGAACAGCTTGCGTGCGTCGCCGAGAATCATCTCATAAGCATTGTTCTGGCACTGGTCAAAGCGTTTGAATTCCTCGTTGTCCGGGATAGCCTTACCGAGGGTGTCGAGAGTACCCAGCAACTGGCGACGGTCTTTCTGCCGCTGTTCAGTGATACCTTCGGCGACGATGCCTTCGACGGCAAACGGCGTTTTATTCGGATCGCCGCCGGTGACAAACGGCTTGTATTTAGGCCCGAGAAAACCCACCTCCGAAAACCGTCCCAGTGCCGTCGTCAGCACGACGTATGGCGGAATCAGGCTTTTATAGCCATGGTCAT
>JBDKVE010000258.1:0-3055 GCA_039679345.1 Anaerohalosphaeraceae bacterium | reverse complement strand
AAATAATATCCCGGTCAAGGAGATATCGCTTCGGACCGGCTGGTCAATCAATCAATTGTACTATCAATCGTCGCGAATTTTTGATCTGCTGCGAATCTGTATTTCCAAGTCTTTAGCGCGACAGGAGCTATGATGCCGCAATCAGTCAATAATCGAGATATCTACCCGCTGTTTCTCAAGCTCCTTGAAAACTGCATTACAGACCAGGAGCTTCATCAGCTCAATGAATTGTTTTCCACCCATCCCGATTTGCTGGAGCTTTATTGCGAATTCGGCATGAATTATGCGGCCGTGCAAATGAAATTGAATGATGCGGTGGATGTCAACGAAGCTGAAGCCCCGGAAGACGGTTTTGATACTCAGCTCTGGTCGGAACTGGTCCAGCATGAGAAAACAGCCCCCCATATTGAAATTCCGCAAATCAAACCCAAATCCGAGCCGGTTCAGAAGGTCTTATATGAAAAGGGTCCCGCCCGAATCAATAAATTCAGTTTGATTACGGCGATTTTTAGTGCCGCGGCACTGCTCTTCTTTGTTGTACTTGTCAGGCTTGCTCCGCAACACCATAGTGTTGAATTGGCTACGCTGGTTGATCAGATCAATGTCAAATGGGTGGATTCAGGCGTGAATTTTAAGAATGGCGATCGGTTGTGGACCGATCATATGCCGCTGCGGCTGGATCAGGGGATTGTTAAAATTCAATATGATGACGGCGTGGAAGTGCTGGTTGAATCGCCTGCAAAATTTACCATCGAACGGTCTGGTATATATTTTGAATACGGCAGATTGTTCAGCCATGTTCCGCAATCAGGCCTTGGATTCAGGGTTGAAACGCCAACCGCCCGCTTTATTGATCAGGGAACTGATTTTGGTGTGCAGGCGGACATTAACGGCTCTGCAGAATTGCATGTATTCAAAGGCGCAGTTCAACTGTTTGCAGATTCAGACGGAAACACCAAATCCAGTCAGATGCTGACTGAAAATAAAGCGGTTCGGTATGATGCGAATACCGGAAAAACAGAAACCGTGCCGATTCGTACAGAGGTCTTCGTTCGATCCATTGATTCCTCTGCTAATCTGATCTGGCGGGGGCAGCAACACATCGATCTGGCTGATATTGTGGGCGGCGGAAACGGTTTTGGTACGGGAACACTGGACAGTGGGATTGAAACCAATACCGGCCGGTGGTTTGAATCCCCCGATCCAGAGTTAGTGCAGAGTAAAGCGACCGGTATATTCAGCGGGGGCGGATCTTACAATAAAGTGAGCCGTTCAGGTTTGATAGACGGCGTATTCGTACCGGACAGCCGGCAGGGGCCGGTACAAATAACGTCTGCGGGTCACACCTTTAATGGTTTTGTTGACGGGGGTGAAGTCTTCTGGGGAAATATCTTCAATGGGGCCTGGCATGCTTCGGATAAGACGCTCAAGCATCAGTTGAAGCTCAACGGGCAAACCTGCGGAACGCCCCAGAACCCGGCGATATCGATCCATGCCAATCAGGGGATTACATTTGACCTTCAGGCTATTCGTCAATCGATCCCCGGCGGGAAAATCCTGCGGTTTAGTTCTCTTTTCGGTGTGTCGGAAACACTGGCACAGATCCCTTCGTTCGATCCCAACGCCGGCCTCAATTCGGGGAAAGTCAACTGCTGGGTCTTAATCGACGGCAAAGAATGCTTTAACCGGAATTATGTTTCTTACCTGCATGGTGGAATCGAGATTGAAGTTGACATTAACGACGAAGATCGATTTCTGACACTTGTGGTTACCGAAGCGAATGACAGGCGTGCGTATGACTGGGCGATATTTGCCAGGCCGTATTTACGGATTGAAATGAATAAGCAATAGTTCTAATCAATGTTAATATTTTTAGAAAGAGAGGATCATGATGAAGTTACTTAAAACAATGAGTGTCATGCTAGTTGTCCTTGCGATGACGTCGGCCAGCCATGCGGCCCTGGTCGCTCACTGGACCTTCGATGAGGCCGGCGGTTCCGCCCTGGACAGCACCGGCAACAACTTTCACGGTACGATTGTGGGTACCGTAACCCAGGGACAGGCCGGCCAGATCGGCGGCGCGTATGCGTTTTCCGGCGCCGGCTGGGTGGACTTTGGAGTCGGTACGGTAACCTCCCAAATTCAGAATTTACCGATCACCATTTCCTATTGGGTTAAAACCACGGTCAAAACAGGAACCCGGTGTGCCGTATGGATGGGTAAAAGAGGCACTGACAGCCAGTATCTTCAAACCGGCATGAAAAACGGCAACGCGAATGCGGCGTATCGAAACCCTGATTTTGACACGGCTGCGGCATGGAAAGACAGGGGGGCGACCGCCACGGAAGCCGACGGCGCCTGGCACCATATTGTCGCCGTATATCCCGATGCCACAGTGCGTCATGTCTATGTGGATGGCGTGCTTGCCGCCAGTGCTGCCATTACCCAGGCGTATTTTACAGGGACGGATCAGGTGGCTGTCGGCAGCAACAATCGTCGAACCAGTCTGACCGACCCGTTTGACGGTCTGATCGATGATGTACAGATATGGGACGAAGCTCTGGGGGCCGGGGCGGTCGCGGCCATTTATGCTGCCGGTCTCGGTGATGTTGCGGCAAATCCGCTTCCTTTGGGCAATTCAGTTGATCCGGCGGTGACGACCACGCTTACATGGGCTGCTCCTGCAAAATATACCCCGGAAGTTGGATACAACCTGGTCTTGCGTAAAGCGACCCAGGCGTCTGAGCCGAATTTTGCGGCATCCGACAATATCATTGAGATCACGAACGGTACAGCTGTGTCGCCAACGACTGTTTCTTTGGACTATGATGCAACCTACTACTGGCGGGTGGATTCTTATGAGCCTAATGGTCTAGCAAATAACAAAACGGATGATATTCTTCATCGCGGCGTTGTCTGGACGTTTACGACACTCCTTTCGGTTCCAGTCATCACCGACCAACCTGTCTCGGTACTTGCCGATGCGGGCGGGATGGCGCAATTCCAGATCGGCTTTGAGAGTATAAGCCTGCCGCAGTTTGCCTGGTACAAATCC
>JBDKVE010000257.1:0-9935 GCA_039679345.1 Anaerohalosphaeraceae bacterium | reverse complement strand
TGCACGTCGGCTCCGATATAATAGGTTTTCATTGTGGCATCCTTTCGTATAATAATGGGTTGTTCACACTCTAATTATACCTAAGGATGCCCTCTCTTTATATCTTCACAGATTTCACAGATTACACGGATTCGTTATTTTTAATTTTTTTTGCCTCAGAGGGCACAGAGGGAGAAGAGGGATATTTTTTTGACGGGATAGGTGGTTAGGTATATAGGTATGTAAGTATATAGGTATATATGTTTGGGTTGGTTTGTTTATTCGGTTGTCTTTGCGTGTTATTCATTTTTATGTGCCTCCATAGAGGGGGCGGAATTGCGTTTTTTGTTCGAAAAATCGAAATAGCACAGGGCGTGAGTTTTTATAAGTCTTGGCCGGGCAAGGGGAAGAAAATTTACATTTTTTTGCAGAATAGCAAGATAGTGTTAGCGTAATTTGTGCTATGTGGATAACAAGGATACAGAATACAAGGATGTAAGGATACAAGAAGAATTGGCAATTTTCGATTTTCCATTGGGGGGGAACGGGGGGCATTCTGGGATTCGCAAATTTTAAAATGTATATTGTAGATTGTAAATTGTGGGATAAAGCTTGAATTTTGCGAAATTGTTATTGCGTATTGGGGGAGGGGGTTTATATTATTTTTCATCGAAGGTAAAATGCTTTTTTGCTAGCTCAAGATATAAAACGGTTTCATTTTTGGCCTACGGGTTGTTATTGAAATGGATTTAGTTTCAGGCAAGAGGGAAATCTATGTCGAATCCTGCTCCGAATCTTGTTCCTGTCGAACGGATTGAAGGACGAATCCTGCTCATTCGAGGCGAAAAAGTCATTCTGGATTCCGACTTGGCGGTGTTGTATGAAGTCGAAACCAAGCAACTCGTTCGTGCGGTAAAACGCAACATCAAACGATTTCCCAGGGATTTTATGTTCCAGTTGACCCAGGAAGAGTTTGACCACTTGAGGCGCCAAATTGGCACCTCAAGTTCGGCAAGCTGGGGCGGAAGACGTTATCCTCCTTATGCATTTACTGAACACGGCGTGGCGATGCTATCCGGCCTTTTGAACAGCGAGCGAGCCATTCATGTAAATATCGAAATCATGCGGGCGTTTTCCCGACTGCGTAAAATGCTGGCAACACATTCCGATTTGGAAAAGAAAATCCAACAACTGGAAAAGAAATACGATGTTCAGTTTAAAATGGTTTTTGATGCGATCCGTGAACTGATGAATCCGCCGACAACGGAGAGCAAGGCAAAAATCGGGTACCAGTCTGAGGGGAAAAAGTGAGCATTTTGTATTTCGGAATCTTTTCGACAAGGTCATGCCGAAGTATGTGAAAGAAAGTGAAAGTATGAAAACGATAATGTATCCCAAATTAATGAAGGCGGAATGAGCCAATTGGATATGATTTAACAGACGGAATGTCGGCAATGGAAGAGCGGAATCCCAATCAAGTAACAACGTTTCCCTGTGCAAAAAGTGACCAGGAGATGAAGCTGCGGCCTGTTTTGTTTTCTGTCATGATGTATGTACTCTTTTTGGCAATGGTGCTGTTTGCTGAGTTCAGTTTCGGATTCATATGGGGGTGCAAAACAGAGTTGGGCCCTACGATCTTTGTCAAACCTATTTTTTATACAATACTGTTTTATTTTATCATTGTCCGTCCAGGGAGAGTTCGAAATTACACAGTGGATTACCAAAACGCAATTATCATTGATATGGGCGGGAATTCTGAAATCATCAGTTCCCAAGAAGTAATGGGGGCGGAGGTGTTGGACCGCATGCGAAGTTTTGAATTTATCCAATCCAGCAAACTCATTGTATATCAGAGGGATTACAAAACTAAAGAACACGGGACCATCAAGGCGTACGCCACCAATCGGGATTGTTTTGTATTGATTAAGACCCGGACGGTTCCGAACTATATCATCTCCCCTGAAGACCCGGCGGCATTTGCGGCATTTGTCAATCAGCGGTTGTCAAAATGAGGGTAAGAGAGAGGGTGACTGCGGGGCAGAAGGGGGAAAATGACAATTTTCGATTTATGATTGAGGAAGGGGAGTTAACGATTTTTGATTTGATGATTGTCGATTGTAGGAGTTCGTAGTTCATGGTTCGTAGAAAATTTGAAATTTGAGATTTTTGAGGTGGAGTTATGCTGCCCTTGCAGGGCGATTAGTATGGAGGGGGAATGGAACCCAGGGCGCTGCCCTGGGCTGGGTTAGGCTGGCCTTTCAGGCCGGAACGGTCAGACGATCATAGGGCGACCAGTGGGTCGCGCCTTACGGAAATCGGGGCGGATACACAGGTCCGCGCCCTACGTGAAAAAGGGCGATCCGCGGGTTGCGCGTACAAGAATTAGAGCAGGTATGGGAGAGGATTTGAAATTTGAGATTTCATATTTCAAAGAATAAAATTCTGTCGCTTGCGCTCCGGGCTGCTGTGATAAATGATGGCAAGTACGGGGCCTGTCCCTCCATGCAGGAATGGACAGACGGATTCCAGCTTTTCTCTTGCCGGGTGGGGGGGATTTTGTGATAATGCTCCGAAAGTTGACTCTCTAATCCCGGGAGGTTTATGAGCGTTAGACAAAGCTGTATCGTCATGGTTATATGTTCGTGTCTGTTTCCGGCGGTCTGTTGGGCGGCGGCGGGGCCGGAGACTTCGGCGGAAAAAGCCTCGCCCCAAGGACTTCTGATTGTTGTGCCGGAGGCGTTGCGGGGTGGACTGGATGAGTATGTTCCGCACAAGACAAAGCAGCTTCCGGTGCGAGTGGCTGTGCTGGAGACGATTCTGCGGGACCAGGATGGGGCCGATGATCCTGAACGGCTCAAGCGGTTTATTTATGACCTCTGGAAGAATGAACGGCTTGGGTACGTTCTGCTGGTCGGGGACGCCGATATCCTGCCGGTTCGCTATATGGTGCTGGACCGGATTACGCCGGCGGCATTTGATTATGCGTTTTATCCCAGCGACCTGTTCTATGCGGACCTGGCGAAAAAAGATGGGGTCTTTGAGGACTGGAATGCTCAGAAGGAATCCTTTCATGCCAATTACTATGGGGAGGTTCGCGGGGAGAAGAATAAGGATGAACCCATCAACTATGATGCGATTGATTATCTGCCGGAGGTTGCGGTTGGCCGGTGGCCGGTCAGCACGGTTGAGGAAGTCAAGCGGATTGCGGATAAGACGATGCGGTATGAGAAGGGGATTCTGGAAGGGCAGCGGGCGGATGCAAAGCGGATTGCCTTTGTCTGTGTGGCAGGGTGGGTGGACTGCCGGGACGATTTGGACAGGATGGCTTCGGGCCTTTCACCGGACTGGACGGTGGTGAAACGCTACTACAGCGACGAGCGGAAGACATATGAGACGCCGGCACCTGCGGGGGCGGAGGTGGTTTCGCTGATGAACGATGGGGTGGGAGTGATTTGTCATGCCGGGCATGGGGAGAATCTGTCGTGGCATAATTCCTTTGCATTGAAGGATCTGGATGCGGTGGATAATGCGGACGCTTTGCCGATCGTTTTTTCGGCGGGCTGCAGCACAGGCCGTTTTGCCACATTGCCGCCGTATGAACCGTATGTCGATATTCAGGGGGTAGAGCACGCAGGGAGCGACCACGGGCAGGTGTTCAAGGAATCGCCGCCACCGCCTGCACCGTACCAGAAGGGCAAGTTCAATCCTTCGGGGCTGGGGGAGGGATTGCTTCGGAAGGGTGCTTCTGGAGCGGTTGCCTATATCGGGTGCAATACGGGCAGTCAGCCGTGTGGATTGACTTTGCTGGATGGTTTTGTTGCGGGTCTGAAGCAGGAACGGCTTGGTGACTGCTGGAATTATGCGATACATCATTATTATGCAAAGGAGCGTCTGGCGGAATTGAAGCCGACTGCGGATTGGTACCCGCCGAGCGTTTTCTTTCAGGGGATGAAGTTCATGCTGTTCGGCGATCCGTCCCTGGTACTGCCGGCGGCGAAAGGTAAATAATGGGCCGTGGGCAAGTGGAGTTTTCAGTGGGAGTGTGAGGCTGAAAATGGCGGATAAAACGCCTGAGATGGCGGTGGCAAATTGTGTGTTTTGTGGTATATGCTTGTCTGTTGCTCAAGGCTGCGGCCGGAATTCGATTTTACAACGACCAGACGGAAAGGATTGACAATGAACAGACTTGATAAACGCTGGACATGGAAAATGGGAGTGATCCTGGTTATGGGAATGCTGAATGCGGGGTGTTCGAATATGAAGTTTGACGGCCTGAGTGTGGGGATGAGTGATTTGCCGCGGTTGTCGGATGCTCAGACACGGTCCATCAGCCCGGAAAACTTTATCGGGGAAAAGGGGCAGGGCGGAGCCACGCCGCTGGAACAAGGCTCGGCGGCTCATGCCGCACAGGACCTGGGGACGGGGTGGAAGGTCAATCCGTATGTGCGTATCGAGCCGAATCAGACGTTTGTGATGGCTGATATCCAGGGGCCGGGGGCGATTCAGCATATCTGGATGACGCCGACGGGCAATAACCGGCTTAATATCATCCGGATGTACTGGGACGGCGAAGAGACGCCTTCGGTTGAGTGTCCGGTGGGGGATTTCTTTGCGACGGGCTGGGGCGAGTACATGAAATTCGGGTCGCTGGCGGTGTGTGTCAATCCGGGCAGCGGATTTAACTGCTACTGGACGATGCCGTTCCGCAAGAGCGCCAAAATCACGATGACCAACGTCAGCACCAAGCGCATGACGCTGTATTACCAGATTGATTATACATTAACAGATGTTCCCAGCGATGCGGCGTATCTGCATGCCCAGTTCCGTCGTACCAACCCGGTACCGTTCAAGGAGGTTTATACCATCGTTGACGGTATCGAGGGATGCGGGCACTATGTGGGGACGTATATGTGCTGGAAGACCAGCCGGGATGGGTGGTGGGGCGAAGGCGAAATCAAGTTTTATATGGACGGAGATAAGGCGTTTCCGACCATTTGCGGGACGGGGACGGAGGATTATTTCTGCGGGTCTTACAACTTTGAACGTCCGGCCCAAACCCCCGGCGGCAAAAAGGAATATGTCGAATTCAGCACGCCGTATGCGGGGCTTAATCAGGTGATTGTGCCCGAAGGCAAGCAGCTTTCGGATGGGGAGCTGGCGGGGACGAAGTTCGGGATGTACCGGTGGCATATTACCGACCCGATTCGATTCCAGAAGGACCTGAAGGTGACGATTCAGTCGCTCGGCTGGCAGGATGGCGGTAAGTATCTGCCGCTGGAGGATGATGTGTCGTCGGTGGCGTTCTGGTATCAGGCCGAGCCGCACGCGGCCTTCCCGAAATTGCCGGATGCGGAGGCTCTGAATAATCGATAAGGTTGGGCGTGATGTAAGCCCGGGGCGTCATTTCGCCTTGTATTTTCGCGTAAGTCGGATACAATAAGTTCTTTGTGTGAATTTGGCGAAATACTTATAACATATTTCAGGAAAATGACTTATGGCGAAATTGACCAAGCTCGACGATATCGTGGCCTTGTGTAAACGGCGTGGATTCATCTACCAATCCAGTGAAATTTACGGCGGATTGGCCAGTTGCTACGACTACGGCCCGCTGGGCGCGGAACTGAAACGCAACGTCCGCAATGCCTGGTGGAAGGCCGTTGTCCAGATGCGTGATGACGTTGTGGGTCTGGATTGTTCGATCCTGATGCACCCGATGGTGTGGAAGGCCTCCGGCCATGCCGACAAGTTCGCCGACCTGGTGACCGTGTGCAAAAAATGCAACACCCGCACCCGCGTTGACCACCTCAAGGAAAAAGACGGCAATCATACCGATGAGCATACCGAGCATGTCAATATCGAGACCGAGCAGGACAAGGCGTCCAATCTGTCTAAGAAAGTCTGCCCATCCTGCGGCACGGTCGGCCAGTTCGGCAACCCGATGGCCTTTAAGCTGATGTTCGAGACCCAGATGGGCGCCAATGCTGAAGATACCATGACGCTGTGGCTGCGGCCGGAAACCGCCCAGGGTATTTTCGCCAACTTCCGCAACGTGATGGATAGTTCCCGTGTCAAGGTGCCATTCGGCATCGCCCAGATCGGCAAGAGCTTCCGCAATGAAGTGACCACCAAGGCCTTTATTTTCCGGACGCGTGAATTCGAGCAGGCCGAAATTGAGTTTTTCTGCAAGCCCGGCACCGATGAGCAGTGGTACCATCACTGGAAAGAGTTCCGGTTCAACTGGTATCTGAATCTGGGGATGAATAAAGATAATCTTCGCTTCCGTGAACATGAAAAAGACGAGCTGGCCCATTATGCCAAGGCCTGCGTCGATGTCGAATATAAATTCCCCTTCGGTTCCGGCGACTGGCAGGAACTGGAAGGCATCGCCAACCGTCAGGATTTTGACCTGCGGCAGCATCAGCGCGGGATGCGAACCATGAATGCCTGGTATGAGACGCGGGATGTGACCAAGCTGCAATTGAAGGACGAGTCGGAAGACTGGGTCAAGGGGCCGCTGTCGTATTTTGACGATGAGACCAAGGAGCGGTTTGTGCCGTATGTCATCGAGCCGTCGGCGGGGATCGACCGAAGCTGCCTGGCGTTTCTGGTGGATGCATACGATGAGGATGAGATTAATGGCGAGCCGCGCAGCGTGCTGCGGTTTCACCCGGCGCTGGCCCCGATTAAGGCGGCGATCTTTCCGCTGGTCAAGAAAGATGGTCTGCCGGAAATCGCCCATAAGATTTATGATGAACTGAAGCCGTGCTTTGCGACCTTCTATGATGAGAAGGGTGCCATCGGCCGCCGCTATCGCCGTCAGGATGAGGCCGGCACGCCGTACTGCATGACTGTGGACGGCCAGAGCAAGGAAGACAATACCGTTACCGTCCGTGAACGCGACAGCCTGACCCAGGAACGCATCAATATCGCGCAGCTCAAGAACTTCCTGCGGGACAAGATGGGTCTATAGGATGCGTAAAAAACAATTGATTAGCTTGATTGCATGTTTGGTTGGTGTTTGCGGGATCGCCGGATGCGGCGAGAAGGCGGCTTCGAAGGGAATGATTGATTCAGAACGGAGAGTTATGATTTGCGATAAACTGGATAATGCGGAAATGTACTATGGTCTGGGCAAACGTATTCGGCAGGGATTGACGCTGCTGAAGGATCCGGCGGTGCTGGCTTCGGTGCCGGGACGCTATGAAGTCGATGGCGAGAACCTGTATTACTCCGTGGATGAATACGACTCCAAGCCTGAAGCGGCCGGCCGGCTGGAATCCCATCGCAAGTATGTTGATATTCAGTATATCGTGTCCGGCCGGGAGTGGATTGGCGTGCGGGAGCTGGAGGGCCTCAAGACCGAGACGCCATATGATGTGAAGAAGGATATTGAGTTCTATGATCGTGCCGAGCCAATGACCCGCCTGGACATGGAGACCGGGACGTTTGCGATTCTCTGGCCGCACGATGCCCACATGCCGTGCCGGATGTTCGACAAACCCGAACGGGTCAAGAAGATAGTCGTTAAGGTACGTGTAGAATAAAGCGGGCTGAATTTTGATGAGAGGGGTTTAGGGTAAAACGGAGGAAGAATCAGTTTTATCGTCGCCAGCCGGCTTTGCGGACCATCAGCGGCGGCATCTGGTGAGGCTGGACCTTGCTCATATCCTTGCGAACGCAACTGCGCGGGTTGGGGTACAGATGGACGGTGTCGTTGTCCAGCAGCCGCTTAATCTTTAGTTTTTTGAGCCAATCCAGTACGATCATCTTTTGCCTTTATATAACATCACCCGGCATCTCCTGTATCGGTCAGGGAAAATACCGACTTAACCAGACGGTGCTTTAACTTTTCCCAAGACCGGGTATAATCTCAGTGAATCCCCTTAGAAACTCTTTGGTCGGATTACTGAATGCGAAAACCTGTTATTTATAGGACCAGCTATGATACCGATTAATCGTGAAAGTAAAACGAGTGTTCACTTTGGCATGACTTTTGTGATTGCCGGGACGTGGGGCCACGAAAAAGGGGCTTTATTGAATTTCCAAAAGGGTTTGCTGGATGCGGGGCTGGAGTTTTCGCAGACTGCGGCCCGGCCGACGGGGTTTACCCTGGTCCGCAGTGAGCCGTCGCCCTTGCAGATTACGCTGGAGACGACTAATCCGCAGGTACATACCTTACAAATTATATCCGGTAATCCGCAATATGATTTAGAGATGTTTGGTCGGGATGTGGAGGCGGTGACGGGGGCTTATCAGAAGACCTGGCCGATGCCGCAGTACCAGATTTTGAACACCAGCGGCTGCATTCGGCATTTATACAGTGCTAAAGTCCATGCATTTCAGTACTTATGGGAGCAGCGACTGGCTCAGGCGCCGCAGGATTTTCAGTTACTGGGCAACCGGCCTGTGGCAGGGGGCGGGCTTCGGTTGCTGATTCCGCCGCATCAGAAAGAAGGCAGCGAGCCAACCAGCATTGAGCTTCGGATCGAGTCGTTCATGCGGGAGACGCAGAAGCTGTTTGTGGAGACGGTGTTTACCTGGCCGCGGCCGCGGGTGGTGGTTGAGCAGGCCGGATTTGACTGCCCGGCACGACTCAGTGAAATTGAGTCCTTTGCGGCCAATGAGGTCTGGAATTTTATAGCCAGACAAACTCCGCAATCTTAGTAAGACGTTGTACTTTTAGATATAATTTTGAGAAAAGAAGACCCATTTGATGTTGAAAAGGTCTGTTGGATATGAGATGCGGTTCATCTATTGTTTGTTTTAAACAGGCTGACGATTTGCTATGAACAGAAGACTTTCATTCTCATTATTTCTCTGGTTATTACTGTTTTTGCCGGTTCAGGCTGCAACTGTGGCGTATTGGCGGTTTGAAGAGGGGCCTGCGAATGCCAGAACCCGGCACACCACGTCGGATGGAATTTACGATTTGGCGGTTACGGATTTATCCGGCAACGGCAACCATCTGTCTGCCTGGTCTGCTGGGGATGAATATGCCTGCCTATACCGGATCCAGGTACATACCTCCACGGTTCCGCTGACCGGAGTTGTAAATCATTTCAGCCTGCAAAACGTCGGTACCCGGCCGGGCCTATTCACTTCATCTGCCAATACCAATCCGAGTTATGATCTCCAAGGCTGGACACCGTTGAGCTGGACGATTGAGGCGAGTTTTTTTACGACGGCCGGGGCCGGACATAGGGCTATTGTCGGACGTGATGGTTATAATGTTGCTTCCGGCAATACGGCATTAGCGCCGCTGTACTTTAAGATCAACACGGACAACCGGGCGGAAATTACCTTTGTTGATATGGATGGGAAAAGTTATGGGCTCTATTCCACCACCTTGATTGAGGCCAACCGCTGGTATCACATGGCCGCTGTGAGTGATGGACTGGTACTGCGATTGTATCTGAATGGTAAATTGGACGCCAGTCTGGATTTAGGTGACGGCAATCACGCCCTGAGCAAGGACAATAATTCCCGAAGCTGGACGGTATTTCGCAGTATGTGGAATAATAATCCGGCGGATTACTTTGCAGGTTATATTGATGAAGTTCGCATCAGCGACACCGCATTGCAGCCCTATCAATTTCTGGTCAATCAAGGGATTAACGTTGAACCCCGGCTCATCAGAGTCAACGAAGCGGGGCCTACGTTTGCGGATGCGGCAGTACGACTGCAAAGTCAACCGGCGTCCGATGTCGTGATTACCTTTACCGAATCATCGACGCCCGATCAGATTACAATCGATCCGATGGTGTTGACCTTTACGCGACTTAACTGGCAAACACCGCAAATCCTCCGCATCACGGCGATTGATGACAGTTTGCTTGAAACGGCCCAACAGCATACCGCGGTTGGATTAGCTGTCAGCAGTGCCGACCCCATTTATCATGGCCTGGCAACGGAGGAGATTACCGTTATCATTCTTGAAAATGAATGCGGCCCGTGGA
>JBDKVE010000256.1:0-6160 GCA_039679345.1 Anaerohalosphaeraceae bacterium | reverse complement strand
AGACCTGGCAGCTTGCCCGGTCGGATTATGATATGCAAACCAATCAATGGAAACCCAAGCAAATTATCGAAGAAAAACAACATGCGCGATACACTTCGGCGGTCTATGACAAAAATGGAACGCTTTGGGTGGCTTATTCCGTCCAGACGCCCAAGGGACGCGAAGTGGTTATTAAACATTATTAAACAAGATGGAAACCATACTGATTATTGAAGATGATGCCGCGATGATGCGGGGTCTGAAGGACAACTTCACCCGGCAGGGATATAATGTGCTCATCGCCGCTGACGGTGAAAAGGGGCTGGAAATCGCCATCGATGCCCGGCCCGACCTGATTATTCTGGATATCATGCTGCCCAAAATCAACGGCTATGAAATCTGCCGGCTGATTCGCAAAGAAAAGCTGGACATGCCGATTATGATGCTCACAGCCAAAGGCGAAGAATCCGATGTCGTGCTCGGCCTGAATCTGGGCGCTGATGACTACATAACCAAGCCGTTCAGCATCAAGGAATTGCTGGCCCGCGCAAACGCCTTCCTGCGTCGTAAACGCCGGCCCGAAACAACGGTGTACACCTTTGGCGACTGCGTGCTGGATACCACCTCATGCAGCCTGACGCGTCAGGGAAAACCCATCAAGCTGACCCCCAAGGAATACCGCCTCCTGTGTCATTTCCTCGAGAACGCCGGCAGAGTGCTGACGCGGGATACCCTGCTCAATCAGGTCTGGGGCTATAACTATTTTGTCACCCCGCGCAGCGTGGACCGCTGTGTCACCACGCTCCGCAATAAAATCGAGAAAACCCCCCAGTCTCCGCAGTATATTCACACCATCCGCGAATTCGGCTACAAATTCGAGCACGAACCGTCTCTGCAATAAAAACAACGAAGAAGCGGCAGAGTTCTCTCTGCCGCTTCTTTGCTATAAAAGGGAAGGAAATCGGTTGTGTTGGATCAATTTACAAGGTTGTGCCGTTATCCATTAATGTCCCCATGCCTTCAAGAACACGGTTAATATCCAGCAGAATCTTGATGGCGCTGTCGACTTTGCCGATGCCGAGAATAAAATCGGTATCGACGCCGGTGCCGAATTGCGGGGCATTATCAATATTCTCCTGGTCGATATCCAGAACCTCCTGAACACGGTCAACAATCAGGCCGACATTGAGGGATCGACCTTCATGACTGATATCGACGACGATGATGCAGGTCTGATCGGTAATCTCTTTGCACTCCATAGCAAACCGGCTGCGTAAATCAATCACCGGAATAACCTGTCCGCGAAGGTTAATCACGCCTTTGACAAAATCCGGCATACGCGGTACCGCCGTAATCGACATGTACCCGATAATTTCACGGACCTTCAGGATTTCAATGCCGTATTCTTCATTGGCAAGAGCAAATGTCAGGTATTTGCCTTCCTGTGCCCTGGTTTTTGTTGCGATTGCAGTTGTCATAACAATCTCCTGTATTTCTGAATCGCCCGGAAGGGTTGTCCTTCCGGGCGAGCAATTGGATGGTTTATCCGTTAAAATCCTTGAATTCATGGTCGTTCAGCGGCAATTGGCCGGCCGCGGCCGTCTTGCTGCTTTTGAAACCGGTCTCTTTTTTCGATCCGGCCGACGACGCGATTTCATGATACGCCTGATCCAGATGGGTTAAGTTTTTTGTTTTTCTGGACTTATGGGCCGTTGTGGACGTGTTCCGCTGGGCGTTTATTCCATTGACCAGGACCACCAGTTGATCCACCACCTGATTCATCGATTCGGCCTGGGCAGACAGTTCTTCGGAGGCACTGGCCGACTCTTCGGCGTTGGCGGCGTTCTGCTGGGTGACTTTATCCATCTGAGAAACCGCGGTATTAATCTGATCGACGCCCTGAGCCTGTTCCTTGCTGGCGGCGGCAATTTCACCAACCAGATCGGTTGTCTTGGCAATTCCCGCTACGATTTCATCGAGGGCGGCCTTGACCTCACCGCAAATCTGAACGCCGTTACGGCTGTTATTGACGGACTGTTCAATCAGGTTGGACGTATTTTTCGCTGCTTCAGCCGACCGCATGGCTAAATTACGCACTTCTTCAGCCACCACGGCAAATCCTTTGCCTGCTTCACCGGCCCGAGCTGCTTCCACCGCGGCGTTAAGTGCCAGCAGATTGGTCTGGAAAGCGATTTCATCGATGACCTTGATGATCTTGGCGGTTTCGTCAGAGGATTTCTGAATGTCTTTGATGGCCCCATCCATCCGGGTCATCGCTTCAGAACCGTTGGCTGCTGCTTTTTTCGCTTCGGCGGCCAAGGTGTTGGCCTGAATGGCGTTGTCGGCGTTCTGTTTGGTCATCGAGGACATTTCTTCGAGGCTGGAGGATGTTTCTTCCAGACCGGCGGCCTGCTCGGTCGCACCCTGGGCCAGCGACTGCGACGCGGCGGACACCTGCCCGGCGGCGGAAGCCACCTGTTCGGCGCCGGCTGTCAGACCATTAATAATGTGGTTAACCGGTTTGACGATGCTGCGGGTAATAACAAGAGCTAAAACTACACCGATGACGATACCGCCGGCAACCAGGCTCAACAGAAGTCCTGTTGTTCGTGCTGATACCGCATCCAAATGTTTTCCGATGGATTCACTGAGTTCGTTGATATTATTAACAATCCGGGATGCATAAGTCGCCATATTGACGTCCTCGGTGCGTTTGGCCTGAATACCGGCATAAAAATTCTGACCTGCTGTTTCATATTCATCCAGGAAGGTATTGATTTCATTTGCCGCTTTACTCAGCTCAAATACTGCCGCAACAGACGTAGTCCATTCATCTGCGCCTTTATGAGTAGTCTGAAGCTGTGTTTGATATTTTTCCCATTCGGTATCGGCCAGTGAGCGAATCAAATTGGTTGCCATCACTCGCTGGAGCAGAAAATTCTGAATAATTTTTTCATTCAACTCTTTCTCATAATTTGTCCAGGCTGCGAGTTCCTGGAGATTATTATTTTTGATAGCGTTCTCTTTGGCCGGGGCGATTGTTTTTGTCGTTGCATTACCGATTTTCTCGGTAATCAGATTTCCGATTCGAACCCATTCAGTGGAAGCATTCCCTCTGGACTTGGCGGCCGCAATAATCCCGTCAAAGGCGCCTTTGTAGGGTTGCATTTCTTTCAGTGTAGTCTGCACCAGGTCTTTTTCATTGGATTGCAGGCCATCCGCCTTCTCCAATTCCTGTAATTTTGTATTTAATTCACTGTGTGCATCATACCATTTATCGGCACTGTTTTTGGTCTGTCCGGCCGCGATTTCAAAGCCGGAAATGCCAAAATCACGCCGAATTATCGCACATTGATTAAGCTGGTCCAGGCAGTCATTGCCACCGGCATTCAGGCCGGTCAGGGTGTTCACAGTCCCCAGTCCCTGCCAGGCAAATAGGCCCATTATCAGGGAAATCACCAGCAGGGTGGAAAAGCCCAGCGTGATTTTCATGGATAGTTTCAGGTTTTTGAACATCAGGTGTCTCCTTTCAATTAAGGGTTACAGAATGGTTTGTGTCATCAAAAACGACACGTTCGTCACAAAATATGATGGGTTAATCATTACTTTCGTGTTTACAGCTTCAATTAAAACATTTGTTTGCATCAATAGTTTATCCTGCACTTGGTTTAACAGCAAAGCTCTGCTGTCATATCGACGGGAGCCTGTCCCCCATTAAGGAAGGAAACCTGACATATCAAGAAAGGAAAACCTTCGCGGTATGTCAGAAAAAACTGTGTTTAGAAGGTTGGCAAAATGACCGAAAATGTACGACCTTATCGTACAAACGATTTTAGTGTCATCTTGAGGAAAAAAATCTACATTATTACAAGACAATGCGTGTCTTGTAATAGGAAGAATTATGGTTGAAAATCCAAATACATCAGTTATGATTATACAAATGGGGCTGTGCGATTTGCATAAGAAGTATTTTCTTTTAGAATCACTGGAATACACGATTGATTATTTGTTATTATCGTATCGTATAGGACGTCTAAAACGAATAGCTCTGAATAACAAGATCATGGTGTAGTTAAAAAATGTCAAAAAGTATGGATAATACGAGTTTGGATTGCGATCAATATCTAGACGGTCAGGGTTGTATATTGTATCGCAATTTGTTTGAGAATTCTCCGATTTCATTATGGTCGATGGATTTCTCTCGGGTGAAAAGTTATCTGAACGAATTGTCACAAAAGGGAATCCGGGATTACAGGGCATATATGAAGGCCCATCCATCTGAAATTGCCGAATGTTTATCTCGCGTCATTGTAAAAGATGTTAATCTGCAAACATTGATTTTATTTGGCGCCCGGACCAAAGGGCAGATTTTCAGCCGTTTCGTTGATATTGCCGGCAGGGAAGATTCGACTTTGTCCAATATTGAATCCATCGCCGCGTTAGCCGAAAACCAAACCAATTGTCAGGCCTATTCCGTGCATTGGACTCTGGATAGCAAAAAAGTGGATATTCTTTACAACTGGTGGGTATTGCCCGGCTCTGAAACCAAATACGACAAGGTGGTGCTGGCGGTGGTGGATATCACCCCGATTCGAGAGCAGGAATTGGTGTTACGATTGAAGGACCATGCGGTGCAGTCATCGATTCATGGGATTGTGTTTTCCGATATCAATGATCGAATTGCCTATGCCAATCCCGCATTTCTTAAAATGTGGGGATATTCCCCGGATGAAAATCCAGTAGGAAGTTCCATTCTGGAATATTGGATGGATACCGAAAAAGCTGTTCACATACTTAAGAGTGTCCGCCAGGCAGGGCGAGGCCTGGGTGAATTTGTCGCCAGACGTAAGGATGGATCTGTATTTGATGTTCAGTTTTCTGCTTGTAGAATTCATGACAAACAGGGTCGTATGATTTCCATCCAGATGTCATTTATGGATGATTCTGACAGAAAAAAAGCTGATCGCCTGTTGGTTCAAAATGAAAAGCAGTATCGCACACTGGTCGAAAGTATGCTCGATTCAGTCTTTATTGTTGTCGATGAAAAAATCGTGTATGCCAACCCGGCCGGGTTCAAGTTGTTTAATGTCAGCCATGCGGGGGACTTGCTGGGCCATCCCTTACTGTGGTTTCTCGAACCCGAATTTGTCGAGTCGGCCAAATTACGCTATGAGATGGTTTGTCAATCCGGGAAAATGCAGCAATTCAGAGAAGTCAGAGCGATCCGCCGGGATGGTACCACGATTGATATCGAATCGTCAATGCTGCCTTTTGTCTATGATGACAATCTGGCAGTGCTGGTTATTATCCGGGATATTTCTGAAGATAAGGCGATCAAAAAGCAATTGCTGGAGCAACAGGAGCAGTTGCGTCACCTTGTCAGCCAGTTGATTCGGGCCGAGGAATTGCAGCGTCGCCGAATCGCCTCTGAATTGCATGATCATATCGGGCAGGATCTCATTCTGGCTAAAATGAAAATCGACCGCATGTCGGCGGGGCAGTCAATCTGTCCGACATCGCTGCAATCCATCAGCGATCAGCTCGAAACGATTGTCGAACAGGTTCAAAGCCTCACGTTTGATATGGCAAGCCCGACACTCTTTTCCGGCGGGCTAATGGAGGCCCTGAACGACTGGTTGGACGAGGAAGTACGGGCAAAGCATCCCTTATCCGTGTATTTTGAATGCAGCCGCGAAATGACGGGCCTGCCGGATGAAATACAGACATTCCTCTACCGGGCTGTGAAGGAATTGGTCGTCAATGTGATCAAACATGCCGAGGCGCATCATATCAACATTGTGATGGAAGAGGAAGCCGGGTCCATTTCGGTATCCGTCAGCGATGACGGCATTGGGATGGAAGCGGTTGACAGAGATCTCAATAAATCCAAAGGCGGGGGATATGGATTACTGAATATGCGAGAACGTATTGATTACATGGGAGGTTCCTTTGCGGTGCATACCGCTCCAAAACAGGGAACCGCTGTTTCATTCACCATACCGATAGAACTCAACTCAGGACAGAAACAATGAATATCAAAGTGATTATTGTAGATGATCACGAAATCGTTCGTTTCGGCGTCCGGTCTTTATTTGAGACCTTCAAGGATTTAAGTATCGAAGTGGTTGGCGAAGCAGATAATGGAAGACAGGGGGTGGATTTAACCTGCCAGATCAAACCG